>NZ_RZPW01000774.1:0-2829 GCF_003998455.1 Mesorhizobium sp. M7A.F.Ca.CA.001.08.2.1
TTGCCAAAGCAGGCGAGCTCGATGAAACAACTGATTTCAACAGTTCCGGCACAACTGCGATCGGCACGGGCGCGAAGGCCGGCGCCGTAGCCAACGATCAAAATGAGGCAACGGCGCTTGGTCACCTGGCGGAGGCCAACGCCGCTTTTGCGACAACACTCGGGGCTCAATCCAAGGCCAATTACACGGGATCAATGGCTATCGGTCATGGCGTGGAGACCACCCGCGACAATCAGGTGAAGGTCGGCAACGTTAATAACACCTATACGCTGGCGGGCGTCACTTCGGACGCGAGCAAGGCGGCGCAAGACCTAAACCCGGTCGATCCGGTCTTCTTGGTGACGACGGATGCTGCAGGCAATCTGGCGGCGTCGACATTCGATGTGGCCGCGCTCGAAGACCTGCCGGAAAAGGTTGCCGATCATGAAATTCGCATCGCCAGCAATACGAATAACATCAACGCTTTGAACACGACCGTGGGTGGCCACACGACCGAGCTTGCCGACCACGAGGATCGCATCGCCAGCAACACCAATGCGATCGCTACCCATACGACTCAACTCCTTGATCTCCATACGAGGGTGATCGACAACACCAGCAACATCGCGGCTCTCGACGGGCGCGTCGGCGCGTTGGAGTCCGGCTTCCAGAACCTTGGCGGCGAGATCAGCGAAACCCGCACGGAAGCGCGTGCCGGCACCGCGCTGGCGCTGGCTACCGCGGGGCTGCGCTACGACGACAGGCCCGGCAAGCTGTCGCTGGCTGGTGGCTTCGGTCATTTCAAAGGGCAATCGGGGCTGGCGCTCGGCCTTGGCTACAACACCAGCGAGGAGTTCCGCATGAACGCTGCCGTGTCGGCAACCACCGGCCGTGGCGATGTCGGCGTCAGCGTCGGAGCCTCATGGACACTGAACTGACGCGGCCGGGATGATGCGGGGTTTGGGGCTTCAGCATTCCGTGCCGTGGCAGTGGCGGGCGCCCGGTTGGCGGACTTCGGGCGCCCGCGGTTTTTTTGCCGCATTGGTGGCCATCACGCTGATGGCCGTTGCGGTGCCTGCGCAGCCCGGGCATGCGCAAGCCAAGGAAAAACGGGTGGGGCAAAAGGCGGCGCGGCCTGCCGGTATCGACCGCAATGGGGTGCTGATCCTGATCCGCGGTGCGCTTTTGGCGCTCGACCAGGCCAACAAGACCGGCAATTACACGGTGCTGCGCGATCTCGGCTCGCCGAATTTCCAGGCCAACAGTGCCGCACAGCTCGGCGACATCTTCGCTAACCAGCGCAAGCAGGCACTCGACTTCGGCGCCGTCGCGGTGCTCGAGCCGCAACTGACCCTTTTGCCGCAGATCGAGCCGAACGGCATGCTGCACATGGCGGGCTTCTTCCCGTCGGTACCCTTGCAGGTCAATTTCGAGCTTATGTTCGAGCCAACCGACCGGCAGTGGAAGATCTATGGCGTGTCCGTCAACCTGACATCAGGTGGCCCGCAAGCGCCCGACACGCCGGTGGCCGAACAGCCGAACCCAGCCGATGCCGGACCGCCGCCGGAGGGGCCGTCGATGGCCGTACAGCCGAAGAAAGAAACCAAACCGGTCAAGCCGTAGCGTGTGGAGCGTTCATGCACTGGTTCCGGCCAAATCCTATCCTCCGCCCCGATGTCGGGAGCACCTGAGTTGACCGATCAAAAAAGGCGCCAGAGGTACGTTTGCATACTCGACCCGACCAACGCATGGACGGTCTGGGATTGCGAGATGGAGATGCCGGCTTCACTGGGAGGCCAGCATCTGACCGGGCGGCCGAAGGAACGAGCCGAGGCTGCCCGCGCAATTCTGGAGCGGATCCACAAAAGCAAGATGGATGGTGGCAAGCCAAATCAACTCGTCGATTAATCGTGCCTTCTGCACTTCGTGGCGAGACCGCTGTCATGGTCGGATCGGCCAGTTGGCGCTGTCTAGAGGCGGACCTTCGGTGCCGACAACCTGATCCCTGAGATCAATCTCGAAAGCCGGCTCTTTGCTGCTGCCGGCATGTCGCGCCGGGCCAACATGGCCGGCTGTGCAAAGGCAGCTCGGCCCGAGGTTTTCGTGCGGCTTGCCGCCCCGCTCGTCGGTAAATTAGCCGAAGGGAATGTGTATCCCCGATGTAACAGTCCGGCTTCCGCAAGCGGTCATTGGCGGCACAAAGCGGCGGACCGTCGTCATATGACGACTAGGAAAGCAGGCCGCATTCGATCAGCCATTGGCAGGAAACACCGACGATCGCTTCGGCTCCCGCCGAGGGCGATCTGTCGGGATCGGGGCAGGGGCAGTACATGAATCTCAACAATAGCAATCGTCGCTACCGCAACCGCTTGCTGGTCGGCACGGCGATGGTCGGGGCGACGCTGCTCGGCTTTGGCCAAAGCGCCGAGGCCGCCTGCACGCTGACGGTATCACCTAACTATGTCTGCTCCGGTGCCAACACGACCGGCCAGATCGTGCCGTCCGGAATCGGTTTGCCGCTCGATCTCGGCGACTTCATCGCCCTTGCCCTTGCCCCGGCCAATCCTTCGGTCACCACGGATCCGGGATTCAGCGTCACCACCAGCGATCCCTTCGCGCTTGGCATACTGGGCAGCGGCGCGGTCAGCTACACCGATGCCAATTCTTCGGCGCTAAGCTCGACGACGGGCATCGGCCTTGGCGTCGTGTCGCTGGTTCCACAGGTGGCGCCTCCCTACTACGGACCCAATCCGGGCGGCTCGGTGACCATCGACACCGGCGGTGCCATAACCGGCGCCCTGATCGGCGTTGCTGCCATCAACACCGGCGACGGCGCAACCACCGTCAACG
>NZ_RZPW01000775.1:0-2828 GCF_003998455.1 Mesorhizobium sp. M7A.F.Ca.CA.001.08.2.1
GTTGTCGTCATTGTCCTCGGAATCTTCCGTCTCCTGGTCGTCGCCGAGTTCCTCGGCCATCTCCATGGAGGCGAGCATCTCTCGCACGACCCGGGCGAACGCCTGCTGGTCGCCGAGCTTGGCCGACAATCCGTCGAGGTCGGCCTTGGCCTTCTCCTCGACCCAGGGGCGCCAGAGCTCGACCAGCCGCTCGCCGCTTTTCGGGACCGGACGGCCGGTCAGCTTCTCGCGCACCATCAGGGCAAGAGCTTCCTCGATCGGCGCGTCTGCCTTGTCCTTGATGTCGACGAGGTTGGCCTTGGCGTATTTGTCCTCCAGCATCGAGCCGATATTGTCGGCGACGCCCTGCATGGCGCGTGAGCCGATCGCCTCGACGCGGGCCTGCTCGACCGCGTCATAGATGGCGCGGGCCGCCTTGCCTTCCGGCGCCAGCTTGGTGTGGATGCGCACATCGTGGCAGGCGCGCTTCAGCGCCATGGAATCGCCGAGGCCGCGGGTGATCGCAATATCGGTCTTCGACGCCTTCTTCGGCAATTCGGGCAGACGCGCACGGCTGCCGGCGAGCGCCGGCCGGTCCTTGGCGAAACCGACTTCCAGTTCCTTGTCGCCGGCAATGGCGCGCATGCAGACGGTGACGGCACGCTTGAAGCTGTCGGCTTCAGACCCCGTCTTCGACTTGTTGCGCGTGTTGTCGCCCGGCCCCGCCATTGAGACTGTGCTTACCCCAGGACCACGTTGGCGGCGCTCTCGGGCAAATCCTCGCCGAAGGCGCGCTGATAGAACTCGGCCACCACCGAGCGCTCCAGTTCGTCGCACTTGTTGAGGAAGGTCAGCCGGAACGCCATGCCGATATTGCCGAATATCTCGGCATTCTCGGCCCAGGTGATCACGGTGCGCGGGCTCATCACGGTCGACAGATCGCCGTTGATGAAGGCCGAGCGCGTCATGTCGGCGACGCGCACCATCTTGTTGACGATGTCTTTGCCCTTGCCGTCGCGATAGTGCTTGGCCTTGGCCAGCACGATGGCGACTTCGTTGTCGTGCGGCAAATAGTTCAGCGTGGTGACGATCGACCAGCGGTCCATCTGCGCCTGGTTGATCTGCTGGGTGCCGTGATAGAGGCCGGTGGTGTCGCCAAGGCCGACCGTGTTTGCGGTCGAGAACAGCCGGAAGGCCGGATGCGGGCGAATGACCCGGCTCTGGTCGAGCAGCGTCAGCCGGCCTGACGATTCCAGCACGCGCTGGATGACGAACATCACATCCGGACGGCCGGCATCATACTCGTCGAAGCACAGCGCGACATTGTGCTGGTAGGCCCAGGGCAGGATGCCGTCGCGGAATTCGGTGATCTGCAAGCCGTCCTTGACCACGATCGCGTCCTTGCCGACGAGATCGATACGGCTGACATGGCTGTCGAGGTTGACGCGCACGCAGGGCCAGTTGAGGCGGGCGGCGACCTGTTCGATATGGGTCGACTTGCCGGTACCGTGATAGCCCGACACCATGACGCGGCGGTTGTAGGCAAAGCCCGCAAGGATCGCCATCGTCGTGTTCTTGTCGAACAGATAGTCCGGGTCGATGTCGGGCACATGCTCCGATGTCACCGAATAGGCCGGCACCACCATCTTGGATTCGAAGCCGAATTTCTCCTTCACCGACACCGTCGTGTCGGGCAGGTTGGCGATGTCGCGATCGACCTTGTTCATATCTCTCAACGTCTCCACGGGCGAAACGTCTGATTTCGCCGGCAATCGATTTTGTCCGGGGGCGGTCTTAAAGCCTTTTCCAACCTTATGAAAGTTGGAAAACGACACGAACCGTATGGTCGCTCAGCACAGGCCCGCCTGTTTGAGCACGCGATAGGCTTGCAGCACATCGCGGAACCGGTCTTCCGAACCTCTGTCGCCACCATTCGCATCCGGATGGTGTAGTTTCACCAGTTCCTTATAGCGCGCCTTGATCTCCTTGCCAGTCGCCTTTGTATCAAGACCAAGCGTTTCCAGCGCCTTGGCCTCAAGCGGCTTGGCCTTGCGCTCGCGCGCCTCGCGCGGATCCTTGGGTCCCTTGAACAGGTCGAACGGGTCGCGCATGCGGTTATAATAGCCGGCGCGGCCGGAACGCATCTGGGCCATATCGGGCGACGACCGGGTCGAGGCCCCGTTGGCGCCCATCTTCCAGGTCGGCCGGTGCCCGGTCATGGCTTCCTTCTGGAAGCGCGCGACCTCGGTGTCCGGTACGCCGGAAAAGTAGTTGAAGCCCTTGTTGTACTCGCGCACATGATCGAAGCAGAAGTGGAAATACTCACCCTCCTTCATGCGCCCGACCGGCGCACGATGGGTGCCCGCTTCCTTGCAGCCGTCCCACTGGCAGATCGGCGAGTGCGACTTCAGCTCCGCGTCCTTGTCGGGGCGGACGCGAATCTTCTCGAAATATTTGGGGTACGGCTTCATCTTACCCATTTATGGGGCGTTCGCAGATGCGAAACAAGAATTGACATTTTCGCGATCATCGCCCTAACCGCTGAATCGCGGCATAAAGCAGGCGAATGGCGGATTTTGTTGCGCGGCGGCGGCCCCTCGCGAAACCGATTTTCGGTTTCCAGGCCGAGACGCCAACGATATGTGGTGAAGGGAGATGGCGATGTCCATACAGGCGACCATGGAAGACAAGCTCAACAAGGCATTTTCGCCGGACAGGCTGGTTATCATCAACGAGAGCCATCTCCATGCCGGCCACCACCATCACGGCTCCGACCATCACGGCACTTACGACGGCACCGGCGAGACGCATTTTCGCGTCCGCGTCGTCGCTTCCGCCTTTGCCGGCAT
>NZ_RZPW01000776.1:0-2824 GCF_003998455.1 Mesorhizobium sp. M7A.F.Ca.CA.001.08.2.1
GAAATGTTCAAGAAGTTCACATGTCCGCCGCAGATATGAATGTGCCCGGTTTTTACGGAAAAATGCCCGCCACCGGCGATTTCGTGACGAGGCGGCTGCCGGGCGACTTTGTGCGCGCTTGGGACCGCTGGCTGGCGCAGCATCTCGTCCCGCTGATGGGCTCGAAAGCCTGGGACGAACGAATCCCACTACGTTTCATCTCAGGGCCTGCGGCATTCGGAAACGCGGCGGGGGTAATCTTGCCCTCGGCCGACCGGGTTGGACGGCGCTTTCCTCTTAGCATCGTCGCGATGATGTCCTCTGCGGACGAGACGATGACGCGTAGGGCCGACTGGTTCCGCGACATGGAAGCGCTTTGTTTTGAAACCCAGGAGACCGGGCTGACGCCGGACGCGCTCGACCAGGCGCTGCTGGTTTTTCCCTTCCCTGATCGCGACGAACGCGGGGAAGCGATCGACGGCATGGTCGTGTGGACCGCAACCTCCGACCTTTACGACGTCGATCCGGAGGAACCCACCAAAATCCTCGAATCTCTCCTTGCCGTCAGTGGGGAGATCTGTTGACCGATGTGGAATCTCTGGAACGAGACGCCATTTGCGGCCCAGGAAGCTTGGACCCGCGACGAACACGGCCACGAATGGTGGCTGATCGCGATCAAAGCATCGTTCGAACTTGACCTCGACGGTAAGCAGCAGCTTCTGAAGGATCAGGTTCCTGTTAATATGGCCCCTATCCACAGCGCTGACGCCCTGGAATTACTTGATGACGACGATCTCGTCATTGAAAAGAAGCACACCGATGTCCTTGTAGAAGGCCACGTATATGCGCCTGATCAGCGACCGAATATCGAGTCGATGGCGCGTATCAAGATAGGCAACGTGTTGGACAAGAGCGTGCGTGCGATTGGCGACCGTATTTTTATGCCGGGGCCGGTACTGGTGCGTATGAGCCGACCCGAGCCTTTCATTCGGATTCCGATTTCTTGGCGGAGAACTTTTGGCGGCACGGACACTCAGGCCTCCACGCCCGATTGGGACCGACGAAACCCCGTAGGAACCGGCTTCGCCGTCGATGCACGACATTTGATCGGCAGGACCGGCCCCAACTTCGAGTATCCTGACGCACCCTATCGCGATCACCAAAGCGGCCGGCCAGCAGGTTTCGGTCCAGTGGCGCGGCACTGGATGCCGCGCGCCAAATATGCGGGCACCTATGGCGATGAATGGCAAAAGAGGCGTGATCCGCTGCTGCCCTTGGATTTCAGCCGAACATACTACCAGTGCGCGCCGGAAGATCAGCAAACCAGGACGCCACTTGTCGGCTATGAAACCGTGCGGCTGGGCAATTTCACTGGCGACGGGTTTTTCCAGTTCGTACTGCCTCGTATCGGCTTCGACATACATACGGAGTTCAACAACCGACCCTCCCGGCAGCATGAGGAGCCGACGATCCATACGCTACGGATCAAACCAGACAAGCGTCAGTTCTCCATTACATGGATGACCACGCTGTATGTTCCTTATGACGAGGAGCGGCTGAAGAGCACCACCATAAGCCTACGTCGTCAGACTGTTTCGGCGGCCGCCACGCGCATGGGTATCTGGACGGAGGAATTCGTCGATGGCTAGAGACGACGCCATCGTCATCGTCGGCATCGGCGCGCGAACGCCGTTGGGATTCGACGCTGCTTCCAGTGCGGCCGCGGTTCGCGCTGGCATTTCCGCAATCCAGCAACATCCCACGATGGTCGACCGCTTCGGCGAGCAAATGAAGGTCACCCGCGACATGGGTATTGACCTTCATATGCGGGGTCCCGATCGCGCTGTCGCAATCGCTTTCGATCCGGCCGTGCAGGCATTGCGGCCGATGCTTGGCGCCCTCGGAAACGCACCGGTGTCGTTAATCGTGGCGACAGGCGAACCCAGGCCTGGCCAGGATGGCGAATTCGCAGTCCAAGTGCATGCTCAACTTCGCAGTGGTCTGTCACAATACGCCGTGTTCCAGGGCGGCGGATCCATTGCTGGAGGCCATGCCGGCGGTATGATCGCCATGCTGCAAGCGTCAAAAAGCCTGCGCGAGGGCAGCGTAACGTTCTGCCTGGCTGGCGGCGTCGATACCTATCTGCAGACCGAGACACTCGTGTGGTTGGACGAAAATGAACAACTGCATTCAGAGGGCAACATCTATGGGTTCTGCCCTGGAGAGGCGGCGGGATTTTGCCTGATGACAACTCTGCGAACCGCCCGGAAATATGCTATCCCGCCACGGCTCCAACTGATCGGCATCGAAGGCGCGCACGAGGAAAAACGCATCCGAACCGAGACCGTCGTTCTTGGCGAAGGACTTGGTGCTGCGTTCCGTAACTTGTTCGAAAAGGCCGTAACAGATCCAGTCGATCGGATAATCTGCGACATGAACGGCGAACGCTATCGAGCCAACGAGTACGGCTTCGCAACCATCCGCAATCCCGGTCGGTTCAGGGATGCGGCCGATTTCGAGACCCCTGCCGATTGCTGGGGCGATGTGGGTGCGGCGAGCGGACCTTTGTTTGTCAGCCTTGTGGCGGAAGCCGAAGCCCGCAATTATCAGACCGGACCCCTGTCCCTGATCTGGACCAGTTCCGAGAACGGCGTTCGCGCAGCCGCACTACTCGGCGGCAGGCGAAAGGCTGCCTGATGCCGACGCATATCACCGTCAATGGCCTCGGCTTAACCCACAAATCGTCCACCGGATTCTCCAAGGCGACAATCCCCGACGTTTGCAAGACTCCGAGCCCGGGCGGCCCCATTCCCTTGCCTTATCCCAACTTCGCAATGAGCAGCAC
>NZ_RZPW01000777.1:0-2821 GCF_003998455.1 Mesorhizobium sp. M7A.F.Ca.CA.001.08.2.1
GCCTTGGAATGCCTTCGCTCACCGCGCGCCGGTCGGCGAGCGTGAAGGACAGCCGCAGCGTGTTGCGCCCGGTGCCATCGGCATAAAAGGCGTTGCCCGGCACGAAGGCGACCCGCGCTTCCTTCACCGACCGAGCCAGAAGCTCGGTGGCGTCGGACCCTTCCGGCAGTGTCACCCAGACGAACATGCCGCCTTCCGGGCGGCTCCAGGTCACGCCTTCGGGCATGTGGGCTTCCAGTGCCGAGAGCAGCCCGTCGCGGCGCTCGCGATAGGCGTCGATGAGTTTTTCCACGTGGCCTTCGAACACGGCTTCGGCGACGCGATGCATCACCACCTGGTTGATCGACGGGCTGTGCAGGTCCGAAGCCTGCTTCATCAGCACCAGCTTCTCGACAATGTGGCGCGCCGCGCACACCCAGCCGACCCGCATGCCCGGCGACAGGATCTTCGAGAACGAGCCGCAATAGAGCGTGCGCGCCTTGTCGATGCCGCCGGACCGGGCACAATCGAGCGCCAGGATCGGCGGCTCGCCCTCGCCGTCATAGCGCAGCGCGCGGTAAGCGGCATCCTCGAGGACGGCGATGTCGAGTTCGCCGGCAAGGTCGAGCACCGCCTCGCGCTGCTCACGGTTCAGCGTGTTGCCGGTCGGGTTGGCGAAATCCGGCACCAGATAGGCGAATTTGGCCTTGCCGCCATTGGCGGCCGCCGCCGCGCGATAGGCATCGGGCGTCATGTTGCCGCCGGCCGGGGTCAGCCGGTCGTAGCGCGGCTCATAGGCGTTGAAAGCCTGCAGCGCGCCGAGATAGGTCGGCCACGTCACCAGCGCGGTGTCGCCCGGCGACAGGAACAGCTTGCCGAGATAATCCAGCGCCTGCTGCGAGCCGGAGGTGATGAAGATGTTGGCCTCGTCGCAGGCGACGCCGAGCTTGCCCATCTGCCCGGCGAGCCAGCGCCGCAACGGCAGATAGCCTTCCGAGACCTGGTACTGCAGCGCAGCGCCCGCCTCGGCGCCACCCAGCACATCGGCATAGGCGTCGCGGATCGCCTCGGCTGGGAACAGCGCCGGATCGGGAATACCGCCGGCAAACGAGATGATGTCCGGCTGGTCGAGCAGCTTCAGCAGCTCGCGGATTTCGGACGCTTTCATGCGCGACGAGCGCGAAGCCAACAGGTTCATAAGGGTCACGGCACGCCTCCCCGGACGCTGCAATATAGGTCAACTTGACTGACCTATATCCCCTCTTGGCCGCGAATTGAAGTGTGCCTGAACGGTTTCCCGAATGCGCCAGCGCTGGCGCACTGCTCGAACGCCGCGAGCAGTTCCACAAAAGTGTTGCAGCGTTTTCCGACCGCCTAAAGGCTCTTCTTGTAGCCGAGATGGCTGCCGGTGAAGCCGAGGCTTTCGTAAAAACGATGCGCGTCCGCCCGCCCCTTGTCGGTGGTCAGTTGGACGAGGCTGCAGCCGCGCGCCCGGCACGCGTCGATCGCCCATTCGATCATCTGCCTGCCGATGCCGTCCGAGCGCCTGTGGCCGGCGACCCGAACCGCCTCGATCTGGCCGCGCCACGCGCCCTTGCGCGAGAGCCCGGCAAGGAAAGATATCTGCAAGGTGCCGACCACCTCGCCGCCATCCACGGCCACCGCCAGCAGTTGATTGGGATCGGCGTCGATGGCGTTCAAGGCATCGACATAACCTTGCGCCAGTGGCAAGGAAGCGTCCTCGCGGCCGGCGCCAAGCGGGTCGTCGGCCAGCATGGCCACGATATCAGGCAGGTCGGAGGCTTGCGCACGGCGGAAGGTGATCATGGTGTCGAGATATCGCGAGGCGGCGGCAGCGGCAAGATTTGAATACGCTCCCACTAGGCGCGGGCTAAACTTCGCCCTCATAAACCCGCTGCGCCTGCGTCAGCGCCTCATCGAGCCGCGCGCCCTCGGCATATCCAGCCAGGTTCCGCGGCCGCTCCATGTCAGGCAGCAGCCTCGGACACGGCTCGGCGGCGCCGACCACCATCCGCACCGGGATGACGCCGGCCCAAACCGGATGCCCGTAATCCTCCTCGTCGTCGCCGACGCCCTTGGCGCGCACCTTCGCCGATGCCTCTTCAATACGCATGCCGATCACCGTCGTCGCCTTGGCCTCCTGCGCCGAGATCGGCCTCAGGGTCTCGCTCCGGCCGGGATAGAAACGGTCGACGACGCCGGCCAGCGCCTTCAGTTTCTCCTGCGGCTCGTCGACGATTCGCGCCGTGCCGAAACACATCGCCGAGCGATAGTTGGCCGAATGGTTGAAGCCCGAGCGCGCCAGCACCAGCCCGTCGAGATGCGACACCGTGAGACAGGCCGGCGTGCCGCCGCGCAGATTGCGCAGCATGCGGCTGGCCGACGAGCCGTGCCAGTACAGCATGTCGTCCTCGCGCCAGTGGATGGTCGGCGTGCAATAGGGCTGGCCGTCGAACGTATAGGCGACATGGCACAGCAGCCCGGCATCCAGCACCGCGAAGACTGCCGCATGGTCATAGCTGCCGCGCTCGTGCAGGCGCTTGACGCGGTTGCGGCTGGTGGTCGGAAAACTGGCTGGCGTGTCGTTCACGGCTTGCATCCTTGGTTGTCGTCTGCCAACCATGCGCCATGACATTGGTCGATAAAAGAACCAATCCTATGAAGAAAAACCGGACCAATTTTCCGGATTGGTCGGCGCTGATCCCGGTCCTGCCGGGCGACGGCCCGCGCAGCCGCGAGCTCTATGCGGCGCTCAGGCGGCTGATCGAGACCGGCGCGCTGGCCGCCGGGGCGAAACTGCCGACCACCCGGGATCTCGCAC
>NZ_RZPW01000778.1:0-2819 GCF_003998455.1 Mesorhizobium sp. M7A.F.Ca.CA.001.08.2.1
GTCGCGCAGCCCAGCGCTGCCGCGCGATTGCGCAGATCGGCATTGGGCTCGACCACGAAAACCGCCGACGGCGCAAGCTTGCCGGATTTCAGCCAGCCCGAGAGCATAGCGTAGCCCATATTGCCGCAGCCGGCGAGAACAAGCCTGATCGTCATCGAAAGCCCTCCGAATGAAGGCCTTCACATAGACGCTGGCGCTTCCCTGGGGAAGCCCTGTCAGGATCGCGAGCCACGATCGGGATCGCGCACCGCGATTGGCCGCAGCGACACTTGCCTGAGGCCAAGCACGCCGAGCACGAAGAACAGCCAGACCGGGTCGCCGCGATGGAAGAAGAAGCTTTCGAGGAAGGCGTTCAGCGCCGTGAACAGCACCACCATCATGAAGAAGTCGCCGAGAAAGATGTTTTCCCTGCGCAACGGAATGCGCATGTAATCGCGCAGCGGCGCGATCAGGAAGGTGTAGACCGCCACGCACAGTGCCGGAATGCCCATCAGCACGGCGATGTCGAGATAACCGTCATGGCCGTGCACGATGGTCCGGATGTCCCACGGCCGGTCGAAGGGCTGGTCCTGGTTGAGCAAGAGCGGCGTGCCCCAGAAGCTCTCATAGCCGTAGCCGGTCCACGGCTTCTTCGCCAGCATGCTGCCGGCGAACTCCCACAGCGTCGTGCGGCCGGTATAGGTCATGCCGGGGAAGTAGATCGCCGCCAGATGTTTTACCGGCGGCAGGAAGACGATGCCCAGCGTGCCGACCGCCGTGGCGATGATCGCCAGCGCAAACAGGATCGGCGTGCCGAGCCGCATGCCTATCAGGCTCGGGAACATCACGATCAGGATCGAGAACGGCACCAGGCCGGCGGTCGTCTTGGAGCCGGTGTGCAGCATGAAGATCATCGCCACGAAGAAGATCCCGGCGCCCCAGTAGCGCTGTCCGCGCCGGTAGAGATAGAGGCCTGCGAAGCTGAGGCAGGCCATGATCGGCCCGGCGATGTTCTTGTGGGTGAACACGCCGCGCCACAGGCCGGCATGCTCGGGCTCCTGCGAGTCGGCGGTGTGCATTGCCTCGTGCGGAAAGACGATGAGGCCGAGATAGGAAAGGCCCATGATCACGACAGCGGTGAAGATGATCACCTTCGAGAAGGCCTCGGCGTCGCGCGGCAGCACCAGGATCGTCGCCATCGTCAGGATGCCGATCAGCGTGAAGGAGGCGGCGCGCATCGCCGAAGGCGGATCGGTCGACAGGATCACCGAGAGGAAAAAGAAGCCCAGCATCAGCACCCAGGACGGGCTGAGCAGCGAGCGCACCACGCGCGGATCGGCAAAGGCCATCAGCGAGAAGATCGACATGGCGCCGAGCGAACCGAAGCCAAGCTGGTTGACGATGTCGCCACCTTGACCGGTGAGTTCGGCGCCGCCCGGCTGGAACGGCCTGAAGGACACCATGATGACGGTGAACAGCAGCGCGGCAATGGCGGTGGCCACGCCTTCGCGCGTGAACGCGTCGCTGAGCGGCGCGCGCTCAGTTTTTCTCAGGCTGGCGGTATTGCTCATTGGCATATCCGAATTCGGCCAGCACGCGGCCCAGCGCCACATGGACGGGGTAGATGGCGATATCAGGCGATCCGGTCCGCGCCAGCCGGATCAGGCCGCGAAACGGCGAGGCGGCAAGCAGTGCCAGGCTCTTCAACAACACTTTGGCGCCGGCCATTGGCGTGCCGGCGCGCTTCTTCTTTTCGACCAGTGTCGAGATGACGCCGTTGCGCAGGCTGCGGGCACGGATCCAGTCGGCTTCGATACGCCGCGCCGGAACGGTTTCCAGCACCTTGGCCTCGGCGCACCAACCCAGAACAAAGCCCTTTTGCGCCGACCGGCTGAGAAAGTCGGAATCGCCGCCGCCCATGAAGTTGAATCTGAGATCGAGAAAGGGCGGACCCATGGCGATCAGCACGTTGCGCCCGACCAGAAGATTGCCGGACGAATAGAGCGCCGGCACGCGTCCGGTTTCCCGATAAGGCGGCGCGAACACCGGATGCTCGGCCCATCGCGCATGGGCGGGGTCGGCAAACACGGGCACCTGTGGGCCGCCGACAATATCCGCGCCGAGCGTTTCGGCAGCCCGGCACATCCGCTCCAGCCACTGCGGATCGGCGATCTCGTCATCGTCGATGACCAGCAGATGCCTGAAGTTCGGGAATTGCAGGATCGCCGTCTGCCAGCCGGCATTGTAGGCGCTGCAATTGCCGCGCTCGTGCGCGATGATCACCAGGCCCGGCATTTCGCCCCGCTCGAACAGCGGCAGCGCCGCCTTGGCGCCGGCCCGCGCCTCGGCTTCGTTCTCCATGACGATCACGGCAAAGCGCCTGCCGGTTTGCTGCGCGCGCAGCGACGCCAGCGTTTCCAGCACCTGCTCGGGACGCTTGAAGGTCGGCAAGGTGACGACGGCTTCGACGGCCTCGACGTCAAGCCGCGGCGTGCGTCCCGCGACCGATACCGAACCGTCCGATGGCAAAGGGATCATCCGTGTCCAGCCACATGGTGAGTTGGGCTCTGGTAGCACCACGGTTGATAAGGTTTCGTTAATCACCTTGTACGGAGAAGCCCGCCAGGCAGCGGCTTTCGGCCGTCGAATGTGCAGGCTTAATCAAGGGTTCACCGCACTTTGCTACCGGCTACACCACTGGATAGGTAAGATGCATCTGCTGTTCGCCACATCGATCGTGCCCGACGGCGCTCTCGCCTCGGGCTACGAGATCGCCAACGCTGCGATCATCGCTGCCTTGCGGCGCGCTGGCGCGCGCGTCACCGTCATCGGCTTTACCT
>NZ_RZPW01000779.1:0-2814 GCF_003998455.1 Mesorhizobium sp. M7A.F.Ca.CA.001.08.2.1
CCGCCGCCGACCGTGCCCGCCATTTCGGTCAACGCCGCCACGAAAGGGGCAGCACCGCGCGGCATCGTCACGCGCACGATTGCAGCAAGCAACTCGGCCTTCTCATCCAGAGAAAGGTTCTTTGCATTCGCCTCGTCGATGTTCGAGCAGCCGGCCGCGATCAACGCGGCGATGATAGTGTCAGACATGCCAAGCAGCGGTTCGATCTGGAAATTGCCGCGCGCCCACATCTTTCGCAAGTCCGGGAAGCGGAACAGGAGGTCGGCGATCGTTTGCACCTCGACGCCGCGAATAATCGCTTGGTCGCCGCGCACCGGCACCGTTGCAGTCAGTGGCGCAATTGAGAGAAGGTCAGGCATGTAGGGTCTTCCTTTCGGGGTTCAAAAAAGGGTCAAGGCGGCGACGACGCCGTATGCGAGTAAAAAGGCCAGCCAGGCGATCATGCTTCGCCCCCAGCCGGCCCGTATGCCATCTGCACGATCTCGGCCGACGTCATCATGGCCAGCGCGTATTCGTTGCCGAACTGCTGCCAGAGCGTGAACGGGATCGCGACTTTGACGGTCGAACCGTCTTCCATGTCCAGGATGATGCCGACCCACTCGCCTTTCGGCGCCGGGCCGAAATGAAGGCCCATGACATGCCGGCTTTTGAAGTCGCCGAAGCGCTCTTGAAAAGCCGTCTGGTTTGCCCGCACCTTCGGGTTGTGCTGATCTCCGGGCTTCGGGATCGTGGCGGGATCGAAGTCTGGCATGTCAAAATTGCTCATCGCATCGGCCTTCTGCCAAGGGACGTCAACGCGCTCTTGACCGCGAAATTCTGCAGCTTTCTGACGATGTGATCTTCGCCTATGAGGTCGAACACATCTTGGGGACCAAGACCGAAGTCGAGCCGCACAGTGGTCATGGCGCCGCTGCTGACCGATGGTGCCAGATTTAGGCTGCTGGCAAGACCGCCGACGGCAAATCTCTGCGGCGACATCGATCGGTTGAAGTGATCGGCTACTCCGCCGACGCTGAAGCCCTTAGCCAACCCCCGGAAGGCTTCAATATTGGGCATGACGCCGGAATTCAGCGCATGGAAGAAATCCGCCCCGAGTTGCTTGACGATCGCCGCCCGGACGACAAATTCGCCCACGCTCAATCTTGCGAAGATGGAGTCGCTGGTGCTGGTACCCGGGCCGTGAGCAAGGTGGCCGCCGCCGGCGAAGCCTTGTGTCGACGATCCGCCCCCACCCGAATCCCCACCGCCGAAACCGGCGAGCTGCTTTGCAAACTCAATCGCCGATTTGATTTTCGATATGACGCTGTCGACGAGTGCAGAGACCCGCCCGAGAATGCTGCGGGCGATATCGACGATGCCGTTCAGGATAGCGGAGATGCGCGTGGTGATGCCTTGGAAGGCCCCCACGATGCGCTCGACGATCTGTTGCGCGATCTGGCCAAGGCGCTCGATAAGACCGCCCCACGCCGCCGCGATGCTCTCGACGATCGCATTGAACGCGTCAATGGCCATCTGCTGGCCGGCCCCGAAGGCAGCAACGATCTGCGACCAAATATCAGTGGCACCTTGGACGATCGCCGCCCATGCCGCCGCTGCGCCTTCGGTGATGAACTGCCATGCGGCAGCGGCGCCGGCCTGGATGTCAGTCCAGAAAACACGTATGGCGATTCCGGCACCGACAGCCGCGGCAGCGATGGCCAGCGGGATACCGCCAACCAAGCCGGCCAGGAGCCCGACGCCGGACACAACGACGCCGATGATCGAGCCGAGCAGGCTAAATGCTCCGACCAGCGAAAGGACCGCTGCGCCGAGCGCCAGCTCGCCTGCCGTGATGTCCGTTCCGAAAACTCGGTTAAGCAGATCGGCAACGAATTGCGCGCCCTCGCGCAGCGCTTTGAATGCCGGCAACACCAGGCCGTTGAACACGCCCGAGACATCGTTGCCGAACTGCACAATGGCAGCCGCCCATTCCTTGATCCATGGGTTCTTGACGTTCTGGCTGTTGCCGCTGAGAAGGTGCAGGAGGTCGCCTACGACGCTCAGAACGTTGCGATTGATAACCTCCGCCATATCGACGAAGGCCTGGCGGTTATTGTTGATCACGTCGGCGAAGCCATTCGCCAGCACCGTCAAGCCGGGTCCGAAAACCAGGCCCATCTGCAACCGTGTACCGGCCGCCGCCTTCTTGATGCTGTCCAAGCTATCGCCCAGCGCATCACCGATGGCGGCCTGTTCCTTGGTAAGCACGATGCCAAGCTGCTCGGCCTGCTTGCCGAGATCCTGCAGACCCGCTTTGCCGGCGTTCAGAAACGGCAAGAGTTCGGCACCGGATTTTCCAAAAAGCTCGATCGCCAAAGCGGCTTTCAACGCGCCATCCGGCAGCCGAGCGAAGGCGTCAGCGACGTCTAAAACTATGTCCTCTGTCGGCCGAAGCTTGCCGTTGATATCTTTTATCTTTACGCCAAGCCGGTCGAATATGTTGCCGGCCGCCTTGGTCTTGTCGGCCGCCTTTTCGGTCGCGCCGCCGAACTTCGTCACCTTGACGCCGGCCGCGTCGATAGTGTCGCCAGCCTTGTCGCTTCCCTTGACGGCTTCGGCGAGCGCCCTGTTTAATTTGCTCATACCGGAGACGAACTGATCGTTGCCTACGTCCGCCATCTCGGCGGCGAAGGCCAGGCGGGTGTAAGCTTCGGTTTGCAGTCCCGTTTTTTCGGCACTTTTGCCCGCCTGGTCCGCCACCTCGCCGGAGGATTTCGCAAGACCGAACAGCGCGGCCCCTGCAGTGCCGGCAACGGCGGTCAGGCTTGTACCCAA
>NZ_RZPW01000077.1:0-13366 GCF_003998455.1 Mesorhizobium sp. M7A.F.Ca.CA.001.08.2.1
ACGCCACCTGGTCGAAGGCCATCGAAGGCCTGCGCCACGCCTTCCGCCGGCTGCAGCAGATCAACACCGCCTCGCGCTCGCGGCGCAACGTGCAGCGCCACTACGATCTGTCGGGCGATCTCTACCGGCTCTTCCTCGACGAGGACATGCAATATTCCTGCGCCTATTTCGAGCAGCCGGACATGACGCTCGACGAGGCGCAGGCCGCCAAGAAACGCCACATCGCCGCCAAGCTCCGGCTGAAGGCCGGCCAGACGGTGCTCGACATCGGCTCCGGCTGGGGCGGGCTTGGCCTCTATCTCGCCAAGGCGTTCGACGTCGACGTGCAAGGCGTGACGCTGTCGACCGAGCAGCATGGCGTCGCCACCGACCGGGCGCATGCGCAAGGGCTGGAAAGCCGCGTGCATTTCGAGCTGAAGGACTACCGCGAACTCAACGAGCGTTTCGACCGCATCGTCTCGGTCGGCATGTTCGAGCATGTCGGCGTCAACCACTACCGTACGTTCTTCGACAAGAGCGCGACGCTGCTCAAGCCGGATGGCGTCATGCTGTTGCACACGATCGGCCGTTCCGGCGTGCCGTGGGCGACCAGCGCCTTCATCCGCAAATACATCTTCCCGGGCGGCTACATCCCGTCGCTGTCGGAAGTGATGCCTGCGATCGAGAAGTCGGGCCTGGTCGTCACCGACGTCGAGATCCTGCGGCTCCACTATGCCGACACGCTGAAGCACTGGGGCGAGCGCTTCGCCGCCAATCGCGACAAGGCCAAGGCGATCTATGACGAGCGCTTCTGCCGCATGTGGGAATTCTATCTGGCGGCCTCGGAAGCCGCCTTCCGCTGGCAGGATCTGGTGATCTTCCAGATCCAGATCGCCAAGAAGAACGATACGCTGCCGATGACACGCGACTACATGGCCAAATGCGAAAAAGCGCTCGAGATGCGCGATATGGGGCATCGTGAAACGGCTCCCGTCAAAAAGAGCCCGGCCGCCAAGCCGGCTCGCCGCCGCAAGGTTGCCGACCAGGAATAGCATTGCCGCTTGCCATTGCCGGCGCCTGCACTGAAAAAGGTCCCGTGACCGTCGCGGGACCTTTTTCATGACCTTTGTCCTCTATGCCGCCGCCGCTCTGGCCGAGATCGCCGGTTGCTTTTCATTCTGGGCCTGGTGGCGGCTGGAGAAGTCGCCGCTTTGGCTGCTTCCCGGCCTCGCCTCGCTTGCCCTGTTTGGCTTCCTGCTGGCGCTGGTCGACACGTCAGCCGCCGGTCGCGCCTACGCCGCCTATGGCGGCATCTACATCGTGGCGTCGCTTGGCTGGCTGTGGCTGGTTGAAGGCGTTCGCCCCGACCGCTGGGATCTTGCCGGTGCCGCGCTCTGCATTGCCGGTGCTTCGGTGATCCTTCTCGTCCCGCGGGGCGCTTGAGATGGAGTTGCCTGCCTCCCTTCGCCAAGGTGTCGAGCGTCTGCTCGAAAACGTTCCGCTGGCGGTACTCAAGCAAGCGGCAAAGACGCTGTCCGACCGCTACCGCGCCGAGTTGCGCGACGGCCGTCTGCACATGGCCGAGGATCTGGCGGTGAAGGCCTATCTGGCGACGCGGCTGCCGGCGACCTATGCCGCGATCCGTTCCAGCCTCGACGCGCTGAGCGACGCCAAGCCTGCCTTTCAGCCCAGGACCTTGCTCGATGTCGGCGCCGGCCCTGGCACGGTGCTTTGGGCCGCGACCGATCTGTGGCCCGATCTCGAACAGGCGGTGTTGTTCGAAGCCAGTGCCGCCGTGCGTAAGGTCGGCGAGACGCTTGCCGGCAACACTATTGCCGCCCAGACCAGATGGCTGGCCGGTGATGCCACCATCGACCTTGCTGACATCGAGCCGGCCGATCTGGTTACGTGCGCTTATGTGCTCGATGAAATCGCGCCGGCATCGCAGCCGAAACTCATCGACCGGCTCTGGCAACTCACTGGCGACACGCTCCTGATCGTCGAGCCCGGCACCCCCGCCGGCTGGCAGCGCATCCTTGCCGTGCGCCGGCAGCTGATCGAGGCGGGCGCGCATGTGCTTGCGCCTTGCGCGCATCAGGCGCCCTGCCCGCTGGTCCAGCCCGACTGGTGCCATTTTTCCCGCCGCGTCGCCCGCTCGCGCCTGCATCGGCTGGCCAAGGATGCCGACGTGCCGTGGGAAGACGAGAAATTCATCTACGTCGCGGCTTCTCGCGACGGCCCCACATCACACCAGGCACGAGTTCTTGCGCCACCGAAATCCGGCTCCGGCAAGGTTCTGCTCAAGCTTTGCCAGGACGACGGCACCGCCACCGAGCGCTTGTTCACCAAGCGCGACGGCGCCGACTTCAAGTTGGCCCGGCGATTGGACTGGGGCGACAGGCTGGACAACATCGCAAAATGAACAGTGCCATTGTTCTTGCTTTGTTCCGACGAGTCAGATAGAGATCCACGCCCTGTCGAGTCAACCGGAATCGGGGCACGCGAATACTCTCCTGTGGACGATTGGTTGTTCCTGTGAACAACGGGCATCAAGGTTCTTTGGTTGGGTAGTGATGCAGAAAGGTCAGCACCGACTCATCACGTTCTGATATCGAAAGGCCGGGATTGAAATCGGGGATATCATGGCAGAGGCAGCGCGAAAATTCGGCGTCGCGGAAACACCGCTTTATCGTGAAGCGCCAAACAACATCGAGGCCGAGCAGGCGTTGCTCGGCGCCATCCTCGTCAACAACGACGCCTTCTACCGCGTCTCTGACTTCCTCAAGGCCAGCCATTTCTACGAGCCGCTGCACCGCAAGATCTATGAGGTGGCGTCCGAGTTCATCCGTATGGGCAAGGTGGCGACGCCGATCACACTGAAAACCTTCCTGCCGGCCGACGAGAAGGTTGGCGACATGACGATGGCGCAATATGTCGTGCGGCTGGCGGTCGAGGCTGTGACCGTCGTCAACGCCACCGACTATGGCCGCGCCATCTATGACCTTGCGACGCGCCGCGCGCTGATCACCGTCGGCGAAGACATGGTCAACATCGCCTATGACGCGCCGGTCGACATGGCACCCGGCGAACAGATCGAGGATGCCGAGCGGCGGCTGTTCGAGCTGGCCGAAAACGGCCGCTACGATGGCGGTTTCGAAAGCTTTTCCGATGCGTTGAAGAATGCCGTCGACATGGCCAGCGCGGCCTATATGCGCGATGGCCACCTGTCCGGCATTGCCACCGGCCTGCGCGATCTCGACCATCGCATGGGTGGCCTGCAGCCTTCGGATTTGATCATCATCGCCGGCCGCCCAGGCATGGGCAAGACGTCGCTGGCCACCAACATCGCCTACAACATCGCTGCCGCCTATGAGCCTGCCCAACAGGCCGACGGCTCCGTCAAGGCGGCCAATGGCGGCGTCGTCGGCTTCTTCTCGCTTGAAATGTCGTCGGAGCAGCTGGCCACCCGCATCATCTCCGAGCAGACCGAGATTCCATCATCGAAAATCCGGCGCGGCGATTTGACGGAAGCCGATTTCGGCAAGCTTGTCGCCTACACGCAGGAGAACCACAAGCGCCCGCTCTACATCGACCAGACGGGTGGTATCTCGATCGCCCAGCTCGCGGCGCGCGCCCGCCGCCTCAAGCGCCAGCGCGGGCTGGACCTGATGGTCATCGACTATATCCAGCTGATGCAGGGTTCATCTGCCAAGGCGTCGCAGAACCGCGTCCAGGAAATCACCGAGATCACCACCGGACTGAAGGCGCTCGGCAAGGAGTTGGGCGTGCCGATCATCGCGCTCTCACAGCTCTCGCGTCAAGTCGAAAGCCGCGACGACAAACATCCGCAGCTGTCCGACCTGCGCGAATCGGGCTCGATCGAGCAGGACGCCGACGTCGTGCTGTTCGTGTACCGCGAGGAATATTACATCAAGAACAAGGAGCCGGAGAAAGGCACGCCCGAGCATCTCGCCTGGGAGACGAAGATGATCGAGGTCCAGGGCAAGGCCGAAGTGATCATAGCCAAGCAGCGCCATGGACCGACCGGCACCGTCAGCCTTGCCTTCCAGGGCGAGTTCACCCGCTTCTCCGACCTCGCCGAGGAGCATCATCTGCCGGAAAGGTTCGAGTGACCTATTGAGACAGGTCCCATTCCTTGGCGCCCCCCTCTGTCCTGCCGGACATCTCCCCCTCAAGGGGGGAGATCGGATGGCATCGACGCTTTCGCCAATTTTTGGCGTTGAAAAGAAGGCGCAAGCGCTGAAGCTGCAAATCTCCCCCCTGGAGGGGGAGATGGCCGGCAGGCCAGAGAGGGGCGCTGCCCCGCCAGCCTGTCACGGCGTGGCTTCCATCTAATGGCCAAGTCGCGCGTCCAATTCATCTGCCAAAGTTGCGGATCGGTGCATCAGCGCTGGGCCGGCAAATGCGATGCCTGCGGCGAGTGGAACACGCTGGTCGAGGAAGGCACGTCCGGCGGCATCGGCTCAGGACCAGCCAACACGCGCAACGCCCGCAAGGGACGCGCCGTGGTGCTGACCACGCTGTCCGGCGATATCGAGGACGCGCCACGCATCATCTCGGGCATTGGCGAACTCGATCGCGCCACCGGCGGCGGGTTCGTGCGCGGCTCGGCGCTGCTGGTCGGCGGCGACCCCGGCATCGGCAAGTCGACGCTGCTCACCCAGGCGGCCGCGGCGCTGGCATCAAAAGGCCACCGCATCGTCTATGTCTCGGGCGAAGAGGCGGTCGCGCAGATCAGGCTGCGGGCGCAGCGGCTTGGCGTCGCCTCCTCTCCGGTGGAACTTGCCGCCGAGACCAATGTCGAGGACATCCTGGCGACGATCGCCGACGGCAAGCGGCCTGATCTCGTCATCCTGGATTCGATCCAGACGCTGTGGACCGACCTTGCCGATTCGGCACCCGGAACCGTCACCCAGGTGCGCGCTGCCGCCCAGGCGATGATCCGCTATGCGAAATCCACGGGTGCGGCGATCGTACTGGTCGGCCATGTCACCAAGGAAGGCCAGATCGCCGGGCCGCGCGTCGTCGAGCACATGGTTGACGCCGTGCTCTACTTCGAAGGCGAAGGCGGCCACCACTACCGCATCCTGCGTACGGTGAAGAACCGTTTTGGACCGACCGACGAGATCGGCGTCTTCGAAATGTCGGACAAGGGCCTGCGCGAGGTCGCCAATCCGTCCGAGCTTTTTCTTGGCGAACGCCATGCCAAATCGCCGGGGGCGGCGGTTTTCGCCGGCATGGAGGGGACAAGGCCGGTGCTGGTCGAGATCCAGGCACTGGTCGCACCCTCCTCGCTCGGCACGCCGCGCCGCGCCGTCGTCGGCTGGGACGGCGCCCGGCTGTCGATGATCCTGGCGGTTCTCGAAGCCCATTGCGGGGTGCGATTCGGCAGCCATGATGTCTATCTCAATGTCGCCGGCGGCTACCGGATTTCGGAGCCCGCGGCAGATCTCGCAGTGGCGGCCGCCCTGGTTTCCTCGCTCACCGGTCTTGCCCTTCCCGCCGATTGCGTCTATTTCGGCGAAATCAGCCTTTCGGGCGCCGTGAGGCCGGTTGCGCATGCGCAACAGCGCCTCAAGGAAGCCGAAAAGCTGGGTTTTGGAAGCGCGGTTCTGCCCTCGGGCAGCGGGGAACTGGCCGGGGGGATCGGGGCCGGTTCTTTCCAGCCGACCGAGCTTGCCGACCTCGTGGCACGCATAGCCGGCTCACGCCGAAGCCGCGTGGACGAAGAAGACTAGAGCATCGGACCCAGAGCCCGATGTTCGGCGCTATAATGCGGCTCATGGAGTGGGGCGAAAGACATGCCGATTACGCTGCTTGACGGAATTCTCGTCGGCTTCACTCTGGTCTCGGCGATGCTCGCCATGGTTCGCGGCTTCTCGCGCGAAGTCCTGTCCGTCGTCTCCTGGGCAGCGGCGGCAGCGGCGGCGTTCTTCTTCTACAAGCCGGTCGTGCCTTACCTCGCGCCCTACATCGAGAATGAAAAGGTCGCCATGGCGGCCGCCGCCGGCGTGGTTTTCATCATCGCGTTGATCGTCGTCTCGGTCATCACCATGAAGCTCGCCGACTGGATCATCGATTCCCGGATCGGCGCGCTCGATCGTACGCTCGGTTTCCTTTACGGCGCCGCGCGCGGCATCCTGGTCGTTGCCGTCGCCCTGCTGTTCTTCAACTGGCTGGCCGGCGCCAAGGCGCCAGCCTGGGTCACGGAAGCCAAATCGCGGCCGCTGCTCGAACAAATCGGCGCCAAGCTCGAAAGCCTGCTGCCCGAGGATCCGGAAAACGCGATCCTCAAGAAGCTCAATCCGAATCAGCCGGCCGCCGAGACGCCAGCTGCTCCGGACGCACCGGCGGCGGATGCTCCGGCGGCGGACGCACCGGCGGCGGATGCTCCGGCGGGCGGCGACGATACCAACGCGCCGGTGCCTGACGACAATGACGCAACACCACCGGCGAACAACGCCCCGGCCGCTCCGGCACCGGCGGCACCGGCAAACTGACGCCGAAAAACGGCGTCAGGATCTGACGATGGTGTGAACGACTGCACGGCCCGCGTTGCTTTCGGCGCGAACCCGCATTATATGGCGATTTTAGCGGAGCTTAAGATGGCAGACGCAGACGACGTGCTTTCCGCCGAGGCCGACGACCATTTCCACGACGAATGCGGTGTGTTCGGCATTTTCGGTCGGCAGGACGCTGCGGCCATCGTTACATTGGGCCTGCATGCGCTGCAGCATCGCGGCCAGGAAGCGGCCGGCATCGTTTCCTATGACGGCAGCCAGTTCCATGTCGAACGCCATGTCGGCCTGATCGGCGACACCTTCACCAAGCAGCGCGTCATCGACAGCCTGCAAGGCAACCGCGCCATTGGCCATACGCGCTACGCCACCACGGGGGGCGCCGGCATGCGCAACATCCAGCCCTTTTTCGCCGAATTGGCCGATGGCGGTTTCGCCGTCGCCCACAACGGCAATCTGACCAACGCCATGACCGTGCAGCGCGCGCTGCAGAAGCAAGGCGCGATCTTCTCCTCCACCTCCGATACCGAGACGCTTTTGCACCTCGTCGCCACCAGCAAGGAGCGTGATTTGAACTCGCGTTTCATCGATGCGGTGCGGCAGGTCGAGGGCGCTTTCTCTCTGGTGGCGATGACGGCCAAGAAGATGATCGGCTGCCGCGATCCGCTCGGCATCCGGCCGCTGGTGCTGGGCGATCTCGACGGCGCCTGGATCCTGGCCTCCGAAACCTGCGCGCTCGACATCATCGGTGCGCGTTTCGTGCGCGACCTGAAGCCCGGCGAGATGGTCGTCGTCACGTCCAAGGGCATCGAGAGCCTGTTCCCCTTCGAGCCGCAGAAGACCCGCTTCTGCATCTTCGAATATGTCTATTTCGCGCGGCCGGATTCCTCGGTCGAAGGCCGCAACGTCTATGAGGTGCGCAAGCGTATCGGCGCCGAGCTGGCGGTCGAAAGCCCGGTCGAGGCCGACATCGTCGTGCCGGTGCCGGATTCGGGCACGCCGGCGGCGATCGGCTTCAGCCAGGCGGCCGGCATTCCCTTCGAGCTCGGTATCATCCGCAATCATTATGTCGGCCGCACCTTCATCCAGCCGGGCGATTCGATCCGCCATATGGGCGTCAAGCTGAAGCACAATGCCAACCGCCGCATGATCGAAGGCAAGCGCGTGGTTCTGGTCGACGACAGCATCGTGCGCGGCACCACCAGCCAGAAGATCGTGCAGATGGTGCGCGACGCCGGCGCCAAGGAGGTGCATATGCGCATCGCCTCACCGCCGACACGCGCCTCCTGCTTCTACGGTGTCGACACGCCGGAGAAATCGAAGCTCCTGGCATCGCGCATGTCGATCGAGGAGATGGCCGAGTTCATTCGCGTCGATTCGCTTGGCTTCCTCACCATTGACGGGCTCTACCGCGCGGTCGGCGAGGCCAGCCGCGACAACGACCAGCCGCAATTCTGCGATGCCTGCTTCACCGGCCAGTACCCGACCCGCCTGCTCGACTTCGAAGGCCACGACAATGTGCGCACGCTGTCGCTGCTGGCGACAAGCGGGACGTAGGCCGGACCGCCATCAGCGTTAGTCAATTCCCGGAATCCATCGCATGACCCTCGACCTTTCCGGCCGCGTTGCGGTCGTCACCGGCGCCTCGCGCGGCATCGGCTATTTCATTGCCAAGGAATTGGCTGCCGCCGGCGCGCATGTCATTGCGGTGGCTCGTACTGTCGGCGGGCTGGAAGCGCTCGACGACCAGATCAAGGCGGCCGGCGGCCAGGCGACACTGGTGCCGCTCGACCTCGCCGACATGGCCGGCATCGACCGCCTGGGCGGCGCCATCCACGAACGCTGGGGCAAGCTCGACATTCTCGTCGCCAATGCCGGCGTTCTCGGCGTCATTTCGCCGATCGGTCATGTCGAAGCAAAAACCTTCGAGAAGGTGATGACCATCAACGTCACCTCGACCTGGCGGCTGATCCGCTCGGTCGACCCTCTGCTGCGGCTCTCCGATGCTGGCCGCGCGATCATCCTGTCTTCCAACGCCGCGCACTCGGCGCGCGCCTTCTGGGCACCCTACGCGGCATCCAAGGCCGCGGCGGAGACGATGATGCGCTCCTGGGCGCATGAGACGCAGAGCCTGCCGCTCAGGGTGAACGCCGCTGACCCCGGCGCCACCCGCACCGCCATGCGTGCCCAGGCAGTGCCGGGCGAAGATCCCGAGACGTTGCCGCATCCCTCCGAGATCGCCAAGCGGATCGTGCCGCTGGCCAGCCCGGACCTGAAAGAGACCGGATTGATCTTCCAGGCCAAGCACAATCGCTTCGTCGCCTATAGGCAGCCGGAATAAACTTGAGCCTTTTTTTGACGCATGTCGGTTTCCCAAAAACCGCTGCGCACTTTTAAGCGACATGCGTAGGGATTAAACAGGCCTCCGGAAACGTTTCTTCGACGTAGTCGAAGCCCAAACCGGAGGAACCACCATGCGCAAACTGCTTCTCGCCACCGCGGCCATCCTGATCGCAGCCGCGGGCGCCGCTTACTCGCAAGATGCCAAGATGAGCTTCTTCGTCACCAGTGTCGGTTCCGGCAAGGGTGCCGACCTCGGCGGCCTCAAGGGTGCTGACGCGCATTGCGCATCGCTGGCGGAAGCCGCCGGCGTCACCGGCAAGAGTTGGGCCGCCTATCTGTCGACCAGCGACACCGACGCCCGCGACCGTATCGGCAAGGGGCCGTGGGTGAACGCCAAGGGCGTCAAGATCGCTGACGACGTCGCCTCGTTGCACAGCGATGCCAACGGCATCACCAAGCAGACGGCGCTCAACGAGAAAGGCGAAGTGGTCAACGGCCGCGGTGACACGCCGAACCGCCACGACGTGCTGACCGGCTCCAAGCCCGACGGCACCAAGATCGCCGACCAGACCTGCGGCGACTGGACGATGAGCGGGGCGGAAGGCGCCGCGATGATGGGCCATCACGACCGTACCGGCCTCGACGATTCGGCAGCCGCCAAATCCTGGAATTCCTCGCACGCCTCGCGCGGCGGCTGCAGCCAAGAGGCGCTGAAGGGCACCGGGGGCGATGGCTTGTTCTATTGTTTTGCCACCAACTGAGCCGATTGCGCTTCGAAATCGGGCTGGGAAACCCGCCGTCACATCACGCGGCTGTGATTTGGCGGCGGGAAGCTGTGCGGCGGTCATGCTTTCGTCATTTCCATGGAGTTGGTAGGGTCACAGCGACTCCCACAACAAGCGCCCAACTGGCAGAACAAGGAAATCCCCATGGCTACGACCGCAGCAGCGTTGGTCTGGTATCTGGTAATCGCCGGCCCGCAAGGCGGCATGGTCGTGCTGCCCAGCACCTTCGACAAGCGCGAACAATGCACCGCCGCCATCACCGAATATCAGAAGCAGCCGACACCGGCCGGCTGGTCGGTGCAATGCGTGCCGAGCGCCTCGCCCTTCACCGACGAGGGTGACGCCGAAGAACCGTCAGCACAGTAGGCGTCAGCGGCGTGCGCTGACCGTCAGTTCCGGCTTCTGGCTGATGGTCTGGAATACCACGCAATAACGCTCGGTCAGCTTCAGCAGCGAGTCTATCCGCTCCTGCGGCTCATCGGTATCGAGGTTGAAATTGAGCCGGATGGCGCGAAAGCCGACCGGCGCATCCTTGGCGACACCGAGCGTGCCGCGAAAATCGAGATCGCCTTCAGCCTCTACCGCGGCGGCGCCGAGTTTGAACTCGAGCGCCGTCGCCACCGCCTTCAGCGTCACCCCGGCGCAGGCGACCAACGCCTCCAGCAGCATGTCGCCCGAGCAGAGCTCAAGGCCTGAGCCGCCTGTTGCCGGATGCAGGCCGGCGATGGCGAGCGCCCTGCCCGTCTCCACCTTGCAGGCAACCGACTGGTCGTCGATCGAGCCCTTGGCGCGAAGCGTGATCATGGCCTGCGAAGCGTCGTCACGATAGGCCTGCTTCAGCGGCGCCTGCATGGCCTTCAGTTCGGTCGCATCCATCCGCTTTCCCCTTTCGTCGACTGCTTGCGTCACCGGCATGCGCCGTCCGGTCAAGATTTGCGCCGATCACCTTGGGAAGGCAATGCCATTCCGCAACAGGTGCCAGCCGCCTACACCGATATCCCAAATGGGACATTGACGGACAAGGTCCCAAAAAAGTCTGATCCGGGCAAGTCATCACTCCATTTCCCGGCGGTCCCCGATGCCTCGAACCCTCTCGACAAGGCCGAAACAGGATGGGTTTCGCGCGCCCGGCGAATTCGAACCCAAGTCAGGCTGCTGGATGATCTGGCCGGAGCGGCCGGACACCTGGCGCCTCGGCGCCAAGCCCGCGCAAAAACTGTTCGCCGATGTCGCCGCGGCGATCGCGCAAAGCGAGCCGGTGACGGTGGCGGCTTCTGCTCGCCAGTGGCAGAATGCCCGAGCGCGATTGCCCGGTCATGTGCGCGTCGTGGAAATGTCCACCAACGATTCCTGGCTGCGCGACAGCGGTCCCAATTTCGTCGTCAACGATCAAGGCGACGTGCGTGGCGTCGATTGGATCTTCAACGCCTATGGCGGTTTTGACGGCGGGCTCTATTCGCCATGGGACCTGGATGACCTTGCGGCGCAAAAAGTGCTCGAAATCGAGAACATGGATCGCTACCGCGCACCTCTGATCGCCGAGGGTGGCGGGTTGCAGTGCGACGGTCAGGGCACGCTCATCACGACGGAGCAATGCCTGCTCAACCGAAATCGCAACGCTCATCTCGGCAAGGCCGAGGTGGAGCGCCAGCTTGGCGACTATCTCGGTGTCGACACCGTCATCTGGCTGCCACGCGGCTTTGCCTTCGACGAGACCGACGGCCATGTCGACGACGTTTGCTGCTTCGTGCGCCCCGGTGTGGTCGTGCTGAGCTGGACCGACAATCGGGAAGACCCGCAATACGATATCGTGCGCGAAGCCGAAGAGGTGCTGCGTTCGGCTCGTGATGCGAAGGGCCGCGCGCTGGAAGTTCACCGGCTGCCCCACCCTTTGCCGATCGAGATGACGCCGGAAGAAAGCGACGGCGTGGACCGGCTGGATTCGACCTGGGCGCGACCGGCCGGAAACCGGATCGCGGCGAGCTACATCAACTACTATCCGGGCAACAGCGTTGTGGTGGTACCGCAGTTCGGCTGCGATCTCGATGTGAAGGCCAAGCGGACGCTGGCCGATCTGTTTCCCGACCACCGAATAGTCGGGATCGAAAACTCGCGAGAGATCCTGCTGGGCGGCGGCAATGTCGCCTGCATCACCTTGCCGGTCTATGCCCCGCAACGACGTTGAGGGACGGAGCATGCCGAGAACACATAGCGAAAACGGAGGACATTCATGCGCGCTCTGATCTTCTCAACCCTGCTTGCCTGCGGCGTCTGCGCAAATGCGGCTTCGGCGGACGAGGAAAAGATCGTCAACGTCTACAACTGGTCCGACTACATCGCGCCGGACACGGCCGAGAAATTCGAGAAGGAAACGGGAATCAAGGTTCGTTACGACGTCTATGACGGCAACGAGGTGCTTGAGACCAAGCTGCTCACCGGCGGCTCGGGATATGACGTGGTCTACCCTTCAGCCTATCCGTTCCTCAAGAACCAGGTGAAAGCAGGGGCTTTCCTGGAACTCGACAAATCGAAGCTTGCGAACCACTCGAAGATCGATCCGCAAGCCCTCGCGCTGATCGCCGGCGCCGACCCGCAGAACCTGCATGCAGTGCCCTATATGGCGGTCACCGACGGCATTGGCTACAACGTCGCTGCGGTGAAGCAGCGGCTGCCGGACGGGCCGACAGATTCCTTCGCCATGGTCTTCGACGTCGATGTGGTCAAGAAGCTGTCCGATTGCGGTGTAGCTATCATCGATGCGCCGGCTGAAGTCATCCCGATGGCGATGAACTACCTTCACATCAACCCCAAATCGACCAGTCCCGACGACCTCGCCAAGGTCGAGGACCTGCTGGTCAAGGTGCGGCCCTACATCCGCTATTTCCATTCGTCGAAATACATCAACGACCTCGCCAACGGTGACATCTGTGTGGTGTTGGGCTGGTCGGGCGACATACTCCAGGCAAGGACCCGTGCGGCGGAATCCGTAAAGAAGCTGGAGATCGCCTATTCCATCCCCAGAGAAGGCACGCTCATCAACTTCGATACGATGGCGGTACCGAAAGATGCGCCGCATCCCGACAACGCCCAGGCCTGGATCAACTTCAATCTGCGGCCCGATATCGCCGCGGCCAATTCCAGCTATGTCTCCTACGCCAATGCGATACCGGAGTCCCTGCCGCTGATGGACAAGGCCATAGCCAGCGATCCCGGCGTCTTTCCGCCTGATGCCGTGAAGGCCAAGCTGTTCGTGGTGGACAACAACGACCCAAAGCTGCTGCGATCCCAAAACCGCATGTGGACGCGCATCGTGACGGGACAATAGAGCAATTCCGGAAAAAGTGCGCAGCGGTTTTCCCGGGAAAAGCGCGTAGCGCTTTCCCTTGGGAATTGCGTCAAAGCAAAAAGACAGAGCCGGGCGGAAGCCGTCAGGCTCAAGCGGCTTCGCGGATGGCCGCCAGCAACTCGACCTGGGAGTGCACGCCGAGCTTGCGATAGATCTGCTTGATGTGGTTGCGGACGGTCCCGGGCGAGATGGCGAGGCATCGCGAAATCGTCTTGGCGTTGCCACCATCGACCAGATGTCGCGCAATCTCGGTCTCGCGCCTGCTCAGCCGCGAGCGAGCGTCACCGATTGCGGCGCCCTTGTGCCGGAAGCGGCACAGATGGAGCAATCTTTCCAAAATGAGCCTTGTCGCGCTGCTTGCCGCGCAAGCCGTC
>NZ_RZPW01000780.1:0-2809 GCF_003998455.1 Mesorhizobium sp. M7A.F.Ca.CA.001.08.2.1
TGGCCCGACGACATGTTCGACGGCATGTCGGAACTCGGTGGCCAGTTGACCGTGCGTTACAAGCACGAGTCCGATCATTCTTTGGTGGCTCCCGTCATCGCCGCTTCACAGGCGCATTTTATGCTCGCCAGCCAATCCAGGCGGCGGGAGCGCTATCTTGTCGACGCGCGGCCCGTTGACAAGCCCAAAATTGCGCAGGCGCATGCCATTTTGACGCATTGCAGCAAAAAACCCGGAGCGGATCATAGAAAAGGCGCGATCGACAGCCGCGCCATCACGACCGGTAAGGCCGCCGCGACATTGCGTTCGACCACATCGACCTGTGGCACCAGACAACCCACGATGTTGCTTGCGGCATCCTCCTGGAAGCGCGGCGCTTCATCGGCCGGCACCAGGTGGACATGCAGGTCGACGAGGCCTGCCGGCTCGAATGGCAGAGGCCGGGGGCCGAGCCCAGGCACCTCGACGAGGCCTTCTATGGCGGCGGGAGCGCGGCACAGAAGCCGCCCGGCATGCGCCTCGACAAAGAGCTGATCGTCACCGACGAGCCGCGCGAACGATCCGCGCTGGCGACAATGATCTATGAGCGCCAGCGCCAGCGCCGTCTTGCCCGAGCCGGAGGCTCCGGTGATGAGAATGCCGCGCTCGCCGATCAAAACCATTGTCGCGTGAATGTTTTCAGGCTGCACGGCTGGACCAGGCATGGTTGGAATTCATGCTCTCAGCCTTCGGCCGGCAACGTCACCACAAAACGCGCGCCCTTGATCTCGCCGGGTTTGGTGCCGGGGATGTTTTCGGCGGTTAGCGTGCCGCCATGGGCCTCGACGATTTGCCTGGATATCGACAGGCCAAGGCCCGAATTCTGGCCGAATGCCTCGCCGGCCGGCCGATCCGTGTAGAAGCGCTCGAAGATGCGGTCGATGTTGTCGGCCCGGATGCCGGGGCCATTGTCGTCGATGGTGACGATGTTGAACTTGCCGGCACGCGCCAGCGACAGGCTGATGTGGCCATGATCCTCGGGAACGAAGGAACGGGCGTTCTCGATCAAATTGGTGATGACCTGGCCGATGCGCAGATCATGGCCGACGACGACATAGCCTTTGACGCCCTGCGGCAGTTTGGCGGCCTTGAACTCGATCTCGACCGCCTTCTTGTTGCGCGTCGCTTCGCGCGAAACGGCGACCAGATCGGTGATGAATTTCTTCAAATCGACCGTTCCCGCATCTTCACGCGCGAGTTCCGCGTCCAGGCGCGATGCGTCGGAAATATCGGTGATGAGCCGGTCCAGCCGCCTGACATCGTGCTGGATGATATCCATCAGCCGGCCGCGCGAATCGTCGTTCTTGGCCAGCGGCAAGGTCTCCACCGCGCTGCGCAGCGACGTCAGCGGGTTCTTCAGCTCGTGCGAGACATCGGCCGCGAAGCTTTCGATCGCCTCGATCCGGGCGTAGAGCGCGTTGGTCATGTCGCGTATGGCGATCGACAGATTGCCGATCTCGTCCTGGCGGTCGGAAAAGTCGGGGATTTCCTCACGGCTCTTGACGCCGCGCCGCACTCGCACCGCCGCCGCCGACAGCCGGCGCAGCGGATTGGCGATGGTCGAGGCGAGCAGCATCGACAGGATGGCGGTGACAAGGGCCGCGATGCCGAAGACGCGCAGGATCGCCTTGCGCTCGGCGGCGACGATCTTGTCGATGTCGCCGCCTTCGGTCGACAGCATCAGCACGCCCAGGACGGCACGAAAGCGCTGGATCGGCACCGCCACCGAAACGATCTGCTCGCCCTGCTCGCTGACGCGCACGATGGTCGAAGGGCTGCCGGTGAGCGCCTTGACCACTTCCGGGAAAGCGGCGCCATTGCCGCCCGGCTGCTCGTGATAGACCGGCAGCTCGGTGTTGCGGAAGAAGTCGAAGACGAATTTCTGGATGCGCTCGACCAGATCGGGCTCTTCTTCCTCGACCGGCGGCAGGTCGTAGCGCAGGATCTGGCCACGCGAATAGAGGTGGCGCGAATCGAGCAGCAGATTGGCGTCGCGGTCATAGATGCGGGCGCGGGTTCTGGTCGGCGAGATCAGCCTTCGCAGCACCGGGGCGACACGCTCCGGGTTGATGGGGAAATCGAGATTGTCGAGCTGGTCGGAGCCCGGCCCCAGGCTTTCGCCGGCCTGCAGTTCAAGCAGCTTTTCCGGGTCGATGCTGATCGAATCCGTCTCGACCGTCGCCGAAGCGGCGATGGCGCCGGCGATGATCTCGCCCTGGGTCATCAGGCTTTCGACGCGGGCGTCGATCAGTCCGTCGCGGAAGGTGTTGAGATAGAGGATGCCGGTCACCAGGACGGCGAGGCCGGCAAGGTTGAGGAACAGGATACGCCGCGTCAGGCTGGAAAAGATGTGATGGCCAAGGAAGCGGCGCATCGGCACCGTGATCTTCGAGACGAAGGACGGCATGATCCGCGACGGCCGCCTGGAGGCGCCCGCCGGTCTTGTTCGCTGTGCTTCCACTGCCATCGAATAGCAGGCCCTGCTACTTATGCTTCGCGGAACCGGTATCCGACTCCGTAAAGGGTTTCGATCATCTCGAAGTCGTCGTCGACGGCCTTGAACTTCTTGCGCAGCCGCTTGATGTGGCTGTCGATGGTGCGGTCGTCGACATAGACCTGTTCATCATAAGCCGAATCCATCAGCGCATCACGGCTTTTTACGACACCGGGACGCTGCGCCAGCGAATGCAGGATCAGGAACTCGGTGACGGTGAGCGTCACCGGCTCGCCCTTCCAGGTGCAGGTGTGGCGCTCCTGGTCCATGACGAGC
>NZ_RZPW01000781.1:0-2799 GCF_003998455.1 Mesorhizobium sp. M7A.F.Ca.CA.001.08.2.1
CCTTCACACTTTGAAACAGGATGGCTGCTTTCCAGCGGCCGTCCTGTGGCGTCTGCGCAAGCGTCTGTCGCAAGTCATAGGCAGGGGCTGGTTGGCCGGTGGATTTGATTCCGCCGCCGACATCGAATTGGAGGGAAAGTCTTATCAATTTGTTTGGGTTGGTGCGTCATAGTAGCGACGGCTAACGGAGTTGAACGCGATGAAGCTCGATCTGTCGCCGACGAGCTGGGGCAGGGTGATCGCTGTCACGGCAGTCGGTACGGCATTCTTCATTGCCGTGGCGTTCTTCGTCGATTCCTTCAATTTTCCCTATCTTTCGCCCGAGGCCGTGTGGCGGGCGCAGATGACCGACCTGATGCTGCCTTTGGTGCTGGGCGGCTCGTTTCTGTTTTTCCTGACGTGGAAGATTCGCCAGCTGGCCATCGCGCAGCGCGATCTCAGCGTCATCGCCGCGACCGACAGCCTGACGGCGGTGCTGAACCGTGGCGCCTTCTCGATGCTGGTCGAAGCCTATCTCGAGCAGACCCGCAAGCAGGAGCAGACCCGTTCGGGGGCGCTGCTGATCATCGACGCCGACCACTTCAAGTCGATCAATGACCGCCTGGGCCATGATTGCGGCGATCAGGCGCTCAAACTGATAGCGCAGGCGATCAAGGGGCAACTGCGTGGCGGCGATATCGTCGGCCGCATCGGCGGCGAAGAATTCGGCGTGTTTCTGCCCGGCGTGGATCCCTCGCAATCCTGGGTGGTTGCCGAAAGCATCCGCCGGCGTATCAGGGAGATGGAATTCTCACCCGGCGGCAGGCCTTGTCCGCTTTCCGTCAGCATCGGCGGCACAAGCTTTACCGGCCCGATCACCTATGAGGAAATCTTCTCCGCTGCCGACAAAAGGCTTTACACGGCCAAGTCGAACGGACGCGATCAAGTCAGCTTCGATCCGGCGGGCGCCACTCCGGTATCTCCGCCCAGCGTCGCCACCGTGCATTGACAAGACCCTTGGGCACAGCACGCTGATTTGTGCAGCCTATCGCGCAAACGGCGCTTTCGCTTTGCCGACATCACGCTAAATGTGGTGCCCGGTGCCCCGTCGGGGCTGGATGGATCGGGCAGGGCCTTCTTCGCATGACATTGATGGGCGCGGCGGCACTGCTGATCCTGATCCTGACTTACGCCGGTGTCGCCATTGGCCGCATCCCCGGCCTGCGCCTCGACCGGGCAGGGATCGCGCTTCTCGGCGGGGCCGCGATGATCGCCATCGGCGCGCTCAGCATGGAGGATGCGTACCGGGCGATCAATTTCGACACCATCACGCTTCTGCTCGGCATGATGATCGTGGTGGCGCATCTAAAAGTGTCGGGCGCCTTTCGTGGCCTTGGCGCCGTCGCCATCGAGCACGCGCATGCGCCCTTCATGCTCTTGGTGATGGTGACGCTGCTGACCGGCGTGTTGTCCGCCTTCCTGGTCAACGACGCCATCTGCCTCGTCATGGCGCCGATCGTCGTCCACGTCACCCGCGTGATCAAGCGCAACCCGATCCCCTATCTGATCGCCACCGCCACCGCATCGAATTGCGGCAGCGTCGCAACCATCACCGGCAATCCGCAAAACATGGTCATCGGTGCACTGTCGGGCATTTCCTATCCGGCGTTTTCGGCAGCGCTGGCTCCGGTCGCCCTGTTCGGCCTCGTCGCGGTCGTTGTCATCATCCGCATTGTCTTCCGGGCCGAATTCGCCCGCACCGTCCAATTGACGCCCGAGGTCTCGCGGGGCCGCATGCACAAGGGGCAGGTGCTGAAGGCGGTGGTGGTCTGCATCGGACTGGCAATTGCCTTCTTCGCTGGCGTGCCTGTCGCCAAGGCCGCACTCATCGGCGGCGCCATCCTCTTGCTCACCCGGGCCATCAAGCCGGAGCGCATCTACCGCGAGATCGACGGTCCGCTGCTGTTCATGTTCGCCGGTCTGTTCGTGGTCGTCGCCGGCGCCGAAAAGACGCTTCTTTCGCCAGACATGATCGCTTCGGCCAGGAATCTCGGGCTGGACGACGTCTGGCGGCTGTCCGGCTTCACTGCGGTGCTTTCCAACATCATGAGCAATGTTCCGGCCGTGCTGGCGCTGCGGCCCTTCATACCCGGCCTCGAAAACCCCGAGCGCGCCTGGCTGGTCGTCGCCATGAGCTCGACGCTGGCCGGCAATTTCACGCTGCTGGGTTCGGTCGCCAACCTGATCGTCGCCGAACAGGCACGCGCCGCCGGCACGACGCTGTCGTTCGGCGCTTTTTTCAAGGTCGGCTTGCCTTTGACGCTGATAACGCTGGCCGCCGGCACCGCATGGCTGGCTTTCGGTTTCTAATGCATGTCGCCCAAAAGTGGCCCCGTTTTGGGGCAACGACATGCATAAAACCAAAGGCTTAAAGCGCGTCGCGCTTTAGACCTGACTGCCTGAAAGTCGCGCCCGCACCAGCGTCGCCGCGGCGCGTCCGGCCGCTTCGATGTAATCGGGGTTGCGGTGGATCAGCATGATCGAAAAGCAGCCGTCGATCAAAAGCACGATCTCGCGCCCCAGGGTTTGCGGCTCCGCGACGCCATGGTCCGACAGGGCGCCGGCCAGCCATGTTTCGAAATTCAGCTTGTGCCGCGCGCCCACCTTGACCGCCGGATGTCCGGGCATCGAGGCGAGTTCGGCGGCCGTGCGCAGGAAGCCGCATCCTTTCCATTTCGGGTGGCGAGCGGACCTCGCCAGATTGGTGAAGATCGCCTCGACCTTGCGATCCGCGCCGCCTTCGGCAGCCTCGAACCAGCC
>NZ_RZPW01000782.1:0-2792 GCF_003998455.1 Mesorhizobium sp. M7A.F.Ca.CA.001.08.2.1
TTTTTGTGCATGTTTAATTTGACCAAATTGGCCGCGCCGCTTAACGTCGGCGGCGTGAAACTCCGCAATCGCGTGTTCCTCGCGCCGATGTCGGGCATTACGGACGAGCCGTTCCGGCAGCGTGCCCACGCGCATGGAGCGGGCCTGGTCGTGTCCGAAATGGTTGCCAGCGGCGAGCTCGCCAAGGGCAGGGCCGGTTTCAACCTGCGCATACGCCACTCCGGCCTGCCCGTCCATATGGTTCAGCTGGCCGGCCGTGAGGCGATGCACATGGCCGAAGGTGCCAGAATCGCCGCCGGCGAGGGCGCCGACATTATCGACATCAACATGGGATGCCCGGCCAAGAAGGTCACTGGCGGCTACGCTGGTTCGGCATTGATGCTGGATCTCGACCACGCACTGTCGCTGATCGACGCCGTTGTCGGCGCGGTCGAGGTGCCAGTGACGGTCAAGATGCGGCTTGGCTGGGACGAAGGCGCGCTCAACGCGCCGATGCTGGCGCGCCGCGCCGAGCAGGCCGGTGTCAGCATGGTGACCGTGCACGGCCGAACGCGCTGCCAGTTCTATCAGGGCAAGGCCGACTGGCGCGCCATCGCCCGCGTCAAGGAAGCCGTGTCCATCCCGGTCGTCGCCAATGGTGACGTCTCTTCGCCGGCGGAAGCGGCCGACATTCTCGATCAATCGGGTGCCGACGCAGTGATGATCGGCCGTGCCCATTATGGCGCCCCTTGGATCGCAGGTGGCATTGCGGCCGCAGCGACAGGCGAAGCGACGCCAAATATTCCACAGAACCCGACGGCGCTCGCCGACTACATCGTGGCCCATTATGAGGACATGCTAGCGCTCTACGGCGCCGAAAGCGGCCTGCGCCAGGCGCGCAAGCATCTCGGCTGGTATCTTGATCGGCATGCCGGCGGCGTCGCCGACGACAGCCGAAAGGCCATACTGACCGCATTCGAGCCCGCGCGCGTCATTGCCTTGCTGCGCGATGTGTTTTCGCGCGATCCGCAACCTTTGACCCTGCGGAGTGCCGCATGAACGCCGCCGCCGGCCAAGGCGCTGAAATGGCGGATGCCGCCCAGATCGTGCTCAACACCATCCGCCGCCCGGTGATCATGATCAGCGAGGAAGGCTTCATCACCTTCGCCAACGCCGACGCGGAAGACTTCTTTCGTTCAAGCGCGACCATGCTCGCCCGCAACACGCTGTCAAAACTCATTCCCTTCGGCAGCCCGCTGCTGACGCTGGTCGACCAGGTGCGCGAGCGCCTGGCACCGGTCAACGAGTATCGGGTCGACGTGTCGTCGCCGCGTCTCGGCATCGAGAAGGTCGTCGATCTCTATGTCGCGCCGGTACCGGAATTTCCGGGCTCGGTGGTGGTTATGTTCCAGGAACGGTCGATGGCCGACAAGATCGACCGGCAGATGACGCATCGCGGTGCGGCGCGCTCGGTCACCGGCCTGGCGGCGATGCTTGCCCATGAGATCAAGAACCCGCTCTCCGGTATCCGTGGCGCTGCCCAGTTGCTGGAACTGTCGGCTTCCGACGAAGACCGTGCGCTGACGCGGCTGATCACCGACGAGACCGACCGCATCGTGTCGCTGGTCGATCGCATGGAGGTGTTTTCCGACGAGCGGCCGATCGACCGCTACCCCGTCAACATCCATGTCGTGCTCGACCATGTCAAGGCCATTGCCAAGAACGGTTTTGCCAAGAGAATCAAGATATTGGAGGACTATGATCCTTCGTTGCCTCCGGTGTTTGCCAACCGCGACCAGTTGATCCAGGTGTTCCTCAACCTGGTCAAGAACGCCGCCGAGGCGATCGGCAGTGACCCGCAGGGCGAGATCGTGCTGTCGACCGCCTTCCGGCCAGGCATCCGTGTTTCCGTTCCGGGCACGCAGGACCGCGTGTCGCTGCCGCTGGAATTTTGCGTGCGCGACAATGGTTCCGGCGTCTCGGAAGATATCCTGCCGATCCTGTTCGACCCGTTCATCACCACCAAGCCGAACGGCTCGGGGCTGGGGCTGGCGCTGGTCGCCAAAATCGTCGGCGAACATGGCGGCATCATCGAATGCGAATCGACGCCGCGCGGGACCACATTCCGCATCCTGATGCCGGCCTGGAAAGAAGCGCCATACGGCGCCGATGAAGACGGTGAAGGAGACCGCAAATGACCGTTCGCGGCAATATTCTCGTCGCCGACGACGATGCGGCGATCCGTACTGTCCTCAACCAGGCGCTTTCGCGCGTCGGCCACGAGGTGCGCGTCACCTCCAATGCTTCGACTTTGTGGCGCTGGGTGGCGGCGGGCGAGGGCGATCTGGTCATCACCGATGTGGTGATGCCGGACGAGAACGCCTTCGACATGCTGCCGCGCATCAAGAAGGCGAGGCCGGAACTGCCGGTCATCGTCATGAGCGCCCAGAACACCTTCATGACGGCGATCCGCGCGTCTGAAACCGGCGCCTATGAGTATCTGCCCAAGCCGTTCGACCTGACCGAACTGCTCAACATCGTCAACCGGGCGCTTTCCGAGCCGCGACGGCCGAAGATCGATGCGCGGCCGGAAGAGCAGCCCGATGCAATGCCGCTGGTCGGCCGTTCGGCCGCCATGCAGGACATCTACCGCATGCTGGCGCGCATGATGCAGACCGACCTGACGGTGATGATCTCGGGCGAATCCGGCACCGGCAAGGAACTGGTGGCGCGCGCGCTGCATGAATATGGCCGCCGCCGTGGCGGCCCCTTCGTCGCCATCAACATGGCGGCGATCCCGCGCGACCTGATCG
>NZ_RZPW01000783.1:0-2784 GCF_003998455.1 Mesorhizobium sp. M7A.F.Ca.CA.001.08.2.1
CACCAGGCTCAATTCCTGGAAGATCATCGCCACGCCGGCTTCGAGGCGCGCGCGCGTCGAAATGGAGGCCAACGGTTCGCCGCGTACCAGGATCGTGCCTTCATCGGGCGCGTGAATGCCAAGCAGCACTTTCATCAATGTGGACTTGCCGGCGCCGTTCTCGCCGAGCAAGGCGTGGACTTCGCCGCCCCGGACCTCGAAATCGACGTTGCGCAGCACGGTGTTGGCGCCGAACCGCTTGACGATGCCACGCATGGAAACCAGCGTGGGCAGGGGATTGTCGGCAGCGGACATGGCGATTCCCAAAAGAGGCGATATGGGCGGCGGGTCGGCCCGCCGCCCGGGATCGAGATCAGTAGCAGGCGCCGGCACAGGCCTTGACGACATCTTCCGGCACGTCCTGTTTGGTCACCTGCTTGAGGGCCGACAGAAGATTGGCCTTCTTCACCCGCAGCGAGGGCAACGAGATGTAAGGCGGCACCTGCTTGCCGAGCAGGGCGGCAGCACCTGCCTGGGCTTCGGCTATGCCGAGATCGTAAGGCAGTTGCGCACCGATGGCGATGATCTGGTCGCGGGCTATGTAGAGTGCGCTGTCCGGGCCGAGATCGTTGGTGGTGACGACGAGATCGTTGCGGCCGAGCGACTCGGCGCCGGCAAGCGTCTGCATGGCCGGGTCGCCCCACACCGCGAAGATGCCCTTGATATCAGGATGCGCGGTCAGCATGGCGACCGCCTTGTCATAGGCCTCGCGCGGCTGGGTGAATTTTTCGCGTGCCGCCACGGTGACGCCGGGATGGGCGGCGACCGACTTCTCGAAACCGGCAACGCGTGCCGCGATCGAATAGTAGGATTCCTGGATGTAGGTCATCAGGCCGACTTCGCCCTTGCCGCCGATCGCCTTGATCATCTCGTCGGTGGCAAACACCGCGTTCTGCTCGTTGTCGGATGCGACCACGGTGACGTAGTCCTTGCCGGGCGCCATGCCGTAGGCGACATTGTCCATGAACACGATCTTCACGCCGCTTTCGGAGACCCGCTTGTAGGTATCGGCCTGGCCCTTGGGGTCGATCGGCACCGAGAAGATCAGATTGACCTTCTGGGCGATCATGCCTTCGAGTTGGTCGGCCTGGGCGGTCGGCGCCTGCTTGGCGTCGGTGACCGCCACGACCTTGATGCCGTACTCGTCGAGTGTCTTCTTCAGCGCCTCGACCTGCAAAGTGTTCCAGGGCGAGTCCATCGCCTGCATCGCAATGCCGGCGGTGAAACTGCCGGCCTTGAGCTTCGCCAGCTCGTCTGCCGTGAAGGTCAATGAGGCGGCGGGGCTGGCCGGTACGCCATCGGGGAAGCCGACCACCGGCTGGCCGGTCGGCGACAACGGCAGCGGCACCATCAGTTCGGCGGCTTCCGGCGGCATGTCGGCGGCGACGACCGCCATGGGCGCGGCCGACAGCAACAAAGCGAGTGCGAGTGGACGAAGGCGAGACGGTCTGGTCACGAGTGTTCTCCGTATAGTTCCCCTGAGCGGTTGATTCCGCTTCAGTTTTTCAAAGAAAATATTGCGGCAGGTCCTTCTGAAGCCGTCGCAGTTCGCCTTCGTTGTAGCGAATGTGATGGGCGATGGTGTTTGCCGCCTTGCGAGGCCGTCCGGCCTCGATTTCGTCGACCACCATCGAGTGCTCGGCGTAGGAGATGGCGAGACGACCGGGGCGGGGCAGGCCGAGCCGGCGCACGCGCACCAGGTGCAGTCGTGCCGCCGCGATCTGGTCCCAGAGACCCGGCAAGCCGGCGAGTTCCACCAGCATGCGGTGGAAGGCGTCATCCGCGTCGTGGAAACCGTCCACGTCGCCGGCGGCCACAAGCTGGACCTGTTCCAGCAATTGGTTGCGCAGTGCCGTCACGACAGCGCTTTTCGGATGGGATGCGAGTTCATGCACGATCTGCGCCTCGACGGCGCTGCGCAGGAACGAACTCTCGATCACGTCGGCCGGTGAGATGCGCGAAACGTAGGAATTGACCTGCGGGATCACCGTGACGAGCCCCAGCCCAGCCAGGCGGTTGATCGCATCGGTCACCGGCTGTCGCGACACGCCGAGCTCCCTGGCGATGTCGTCCTTGAGCAGCAGATCGCCCGGCCGACGGTCGACCCGCACGATCGCCTTCAGCAGCGCTTCGAACACGAATTCGGCGCGGCTCCGGCGAACGGAAGCATCCACCACGACGTCTTCATCATCTTCATTTGCTGCCATTTCGACGCCCTTTGCCTGCGGTCGGTGGCCATAGGCTAAACACCAACAACCGCAGCGATCAAGCCAATTTTTGCCATTTTTGGAAATTAGGCATGCGGTATGCATATCAATTAATTGTTTTTATTAGATAATATTTTTACAGATGAACATACTAAAATTTCAGTTTGCGACTGGATGTGTTTCCAAATATGGATGTCCGGTAGCGAAAGTCGGCAAGATTCCCGGAGTTGTGGGCTTTTTACCGATTAGACGCTTGGACGAAGCACAAACAAAAATTTTAGATGCGAGGCGTGATGCTGTTGCGGAATGATCCTGTCGGGGCCTTCGTGGATTACCCGCCAATCCCGATCGCTTCGGCGGCAAGCGGACCGCTCGCCGGCCTGACCCTGGCGGTGAAGGATCTCTATGACGTCGCGGGCTATCCCACCGGCGGCGGCCATCCGCTGCGGCGCGAATGGAGCGGCGGCAAGCCCGACACGGCGCCAGTGGTCCAGACATTGCTGGATGCCGGCGCCCGATTTATCGGCAAGACCCACAC
>NZ_RZPW01000784.1:0-2778 GCF_003998455.1 Mesorhizobium sp. M7A.F.Ca.CA.001.08.2.1
GCGAAAAATAGGCTTCGGTAACAGCGGCTTGCCAGGCATCACCGCCTGCGGGACCGCCGATCGTATCGACGACGTATTTCATTCCCCGACCTTTCTGGTTGGCCCGGTTAGCCCGGTGTTTTTTTGAAGATTACAGGAATCCGCCCGCGCGTATTGGTCAAAAACGAATAAACTTATGTGGTCGGCTAGCCCAGACCGGAGCTCGCGACCAGCCTTGGGCGTGCAAACCGCCAGCCGACTTGGAGCCATGCAGTCTTTTCGCATACTCATTCAGGATAAGTTGTCGGCTTCCAGATGTGGGTGGAAATGATGTCCCGCAGTTCCGTGCGCACCGCACGGAAGAGTGGGCGAAAGTTCGAGGACATCGGTCGCTGCGACGAGGTCGCGAGGATCAGCTGTCGGGTAATCGGCGGGTCGAATGGCCAGACCTGGATGCGGCCAGCCTCAACAAGGAGATGGACGGAGGCATAGGGCAGAACCGTATATCCTGTGCCCTCCTCGACCAGAAGCAAGGTTGAAGGCATTGCCTCCAGTTCCATCTCGACACGCGGATAGATGCCATGCTCCGCCAAGGTGTTGTCGATAAGTCGCCGCAGCCCGTGTGGGCGGCTGGGCAGGATCATCGGCAGCTCGGCGAAAATGTTGAGGCCGACCGGCCCGCGCGGCAGCACGCGCTCGGACAACACCGGTCCGATCAGAAACAGCTCGTCATCGGCCAGCGGTTCGGTCAGCACGGAAGGATGGTTCGGCGAATTGTAGAGCACTGCGGCATCGATGCGACCAGCAATCAGCCATTCCAGGATATGGCCGCTGAAGCCTTCGATCACTTGCAGCGCGACATTGGGAAACTCGTTCTTGATCTTCTTGACCAGCGGCACCGTCAGCACGGTGCCGACCGAAGGCGGCACGGCCAGCACCAACCTCCCCTTCGGCGAGGATTTGAGGTTTGAGACCGCATTCTGCGCCAGCCGCATCCGCTCGACGATCTCGTCGGCGTGGGCCTTCAAGAGCACGCCCGCCTCGGTCAGCACAACACCGCGGCCGTTGCGATAGAACAATTCGACGCCGAGCTCCTCCTCAAGTCCGCGAACATGACGCGTGACCATCGGCTGGGTAACGTTGAGGTCGAGCGCGGCTTTCGAGAAGCTGCCGGCCGCACCGACGGCGATGAATACCTGTAGCTGCTTCGTGTCCAACTCTCACCCCAACCGTCCGCTGCTGCAGAGCCTCCAGGCTGACCCGGCGGCGTCCGTGTCACATGCCGAACGGGTACTTCTGGCCTCGGACATTCAAGAACACGGCATAGACAGACGTTGTCGCCGTGATGAACAGCCGATTGTTGCGCGGCCCACCAAAGGCCAGGTTCGCAACCATTTCCGGCACCTGAATTTTCCCGATGAGCTCACCTTCGGGCGTATGGCACTGTACGCCATCCCATGCGCTGATCCAGAGATTGCCCGTAACATCAAGGCGAAAACCATCCGGAATGCCAGGCGATATATCGGCGAAGATGCGGGAATTTACCAATCTGTCACCGTCAACGTCAAATTGCCTGACATGATGCGGGGCGCTGCGGTCGGTGAGGAAGCCGGAGTCCGAAATATAAAGACGCTTCTCGTCAAGCGAGAAGGCGAGCCCGTTCGGCATGGAGAAATCATCGGCAACGACGGTGATTGCTCCCGAGCCGGGATCGATCCTGTAGACGCGGCAGCCCGGTTGCTCCTGCAGACCCTTGCGCCCGACATAGTCTGAAATGATCCCGTAGTTGGGGTCGGTGACCAGACGCTGCCGTCGGATTTGACGACCACATCGTTCGGCGAATTCAACGGCTTGCCATCGAAGGAATCAGCCAGCACGGTGATCGCACCATCCCATTCGGTGCGCACAACGCGGCGCTCCCCCTGCATGCAGGTGACCAGCCTGCCGTTGCGGTCGCGTGTATTGCCGTTCGGGTTGGAGACATGGCCGCGGAAAAGCGAAACCGCCCCTGTCTCCTCGTCCCAGCGCAGCATCCTGTCGTTGGGGATATCGCTCCAGATCAGGGAGCGAAGATCGGCGAAATAGACCGGCCCCTCCGCCCAGCGATTTCCCGTATGGATGGTTTCGAGGAATGCGACCGGATCGATCAGGTCCCCAAACCGCGCGTCGATCATTTCGTAGCAGGACATCGACCGCCTCGCCTATGGCAGCCGGATCGCGACGGTCTTGGTCTCGGTGTAGAGCTGGAGCGCCTGCTCGCCAAGTTCGCGCCCCCAGCCCGACTGCTTGAAACCGCCGAACGGCATGGTGACGTCATTGACGTTGTGGCAGTTCACCCAGACCGTGCCGGATTTGATCTTCGCGGCCAGCCGATGCGCGGCGCCCAGATTGTTGGTCCAGATCGATGCGGCAAGGCCATATTCCGTGTCGTTGGCGTCCTTGGCGAGTTTGTCCAGATCCTCGTCGTCGAAGGGCATCGCGCAGGCCACCGGCCCGAATATCTCTTCGCGGATCACCGACATGTCCGGCCGCGTCCGGGAAATGACCGTCGGCTTGACGAAATAGCCGGTGTCACCGGCCCGTGTGCCGCCGGTGACGATCTCGGCGCCGTCACTCCTGCCTTCCGAGATCAGTCGGGTGATGCGTTCCATCTGCTGCTGAGAGACGACGGGGCCGAGCTCGGTCGCAGGATCGAGCCCTGCGCCGAGCTTCAGCTTTTCGGCACGCGCCGCGATCCCGGACATGACCTTGTCGTAGATCTTCTTGTGAACGAAGAAACGCGTTCCAGCGCCGCAGCTC
>NZ_RZPW01000785.1:0-2775 GCF_003998455.1 Mesorhizobium sp. M7A.F.Ca.CA.001.08.2.1
CGAGGCCAGCGTCAGGCGATTGGCGACGATGCGATCGACCACGGTGGCGTCGAGGCCCTTCAGCAACGCCACCCGCTCGCGCAAAGCCGGTTCGAAGGCGATCTCGCCATTCATGGATCGCGCGGTAATCGTGGCAACATGATCCTTTACGCCGATCTCGTCGGCCAGCTCGTCGATGCATTCCTGGTCGATCATGGTCGAATCCATGTCGGCGATCAGGATTTTCTTGCGGCGGGTTTCTGCTTCTTGGACGATCACGTCGACCGCCTCGCTGGCGAGTGCCGTGCGCAAGACGGCACTCGCAGCGGCGGCGTCGGCTGCCTCAGGCAGGACGAGATCGCAGGCGATACCTTCAGCCAGCCAGACAACAGCGCTTGCGCCGACCGACCGTGAGGCCATATTCGCAAGCGACAGCGACAAAGCGCGCTCAGTGGGACGGGAAACAAGCGTGGCGATGAGCGGCATGGAACATTCCGGCGGGCAGGCGGGCAAGGGCCGCGTGAAGAACGCGATCCTGATAGCCGGGCCGACCGCCAGCGGCAAGTCGGCGCTTGCGCTCGATCTGGCCGAGCGCAGGGGTGGCGTGATCGTCAACACCGATTCCATGCAGGGCTATTCGGTGCTCGACGTGCTGACCGCCCGGCCGGAGGCGACCGACCTCGCCCGCGCACCGCATTTCCTCTACGGCCATGTCCATCCGGCGACGCCCTATTCCACCGGCGCCTGGCTGCGCGACGTGATGAAACTGATCGACGACGGCACATTCTCCGAACGGACAGCGATTTTTGTCGGCGGCACCGGGCTCTATTTTCGCGCATTGGCCGAGGGCATTTCGGAAATGCCCGACATTCCGCAACGGGTCCGCGACCGTTGGCGCTACGAATTGAAGGAGCAGGGCGCCGTCAAGCTGCACAGCCTGCTGCTGCGCGAGGATTCGGCGGCCGCCATGATGCTCAAGCCAACCGACAGCCAGCGCATCGTGCGGGCATTGGAGGTTCTCGATGCGTCTGGCCGTTCGATCCTGGAATGGCAGGCAGAGCGCGGCCAGCCGCTCATCGACAGGCAAAGCGCGCATTTCCTGGTGATCGAGCCGGATCGGGCGGCGTTGGTCGGACGCATCGACAAACGCTTCGACCAAATGCTGGACAAGGGCGCGCTGGACGAGGTCAAGCGGCTTGCGGCACTTGGCCTCGATCCCGAATTGCCGGCGATGAAAGCGATCGGCGTTCGCGAACTGCAGGCGGCGATGGCCGGAGGGATTGGCTTTCCCGAGGCAATCGAACGCGCCAAGATCGCGACCAGGCAATATTCCAAGCGGCAAACCACCTGGTTCAGGCATCAATTGGGGCCGGAATGGCTGAGGTTGCACCCCGGTGATGATCTGGAAACCACGATCTCAGCGCTTGCTTCCGATGCAACCTGAAAAGTTTACCTGCAAGGAAAGGTTCCCGTTGTGGTTGTCCAAATTAACCCTCCGTAAGCCCGCCCATGCCATAAGGTCGATGGGCACTTTTCCAACGGGGAGCAGATGCGTTTTCACAAGGCGGAATCAGCATTTTTCGTCTTTATATTCGTGATCCTGGCCGCCGGCCTGGTGACGCTGCATGCTTATGGACTTCTGCAGTCCTTCGCCGACGAGTTGCATACGGCTTCGGGTCTGGACAAGGTCATCTATCTCAACAAGCTCTTGTTCGCGACCGGCGTGCTCCTGGCCACGGCGCTGTTCTTCGGCATTTTCTTCATCTATCCGCTGATTCGAAAACAGGCGACGGAGGAGGGCAAGCTGCGCGCCATGACGGTCTCGCTCAGCGCGCGGTCGGAAACACTCGAGCATGCGGCGCTGACCGACGGCCTGACCGGCATGCAGAACCGGCGCTATTTCGATGATGCGCTGAAGGAGTATCTCGAGGAGTTCCGGCGCATCGAAAAGCCCGTCGGGCTGATGATCCTCGATCTCGACCATTTCAAGCAGGTCAACGACACCCACGGCCATGACGTCGGCGACGAAGTGCTCAAGGCCGTCGCAAGCTGTCTCAAGGATATGACGCGCTACCACGATGTGGTGGCGCGATTGGGCGGCGAGGAGTTCGCCGTGGTCACGCCCAACATGGACGCCGAGCTTCTGGGCAAGTTTGCCGAGCGCATCCGCAAGGCGATCGCCAACATGTCGGTGCTGTCGGGCAATGTCCGCCTCAAGATCACCACCAGCGTCGGGCTAGCCGTCTGGGACCGCAAGGAAACAGCGGAAGAGTTCTATCGCCGCGCCGACCGCCAGCTTTACGAGGCGAAGAGGCAAGGCCGTAACCGCGTCTGCGCCTAAAATCCCGTCCCTGAATTCGTGAGGCTGGCCGTCTGGCGCCGTTTTCTGTGCTTCCGATGCTCACGGACTCAAATGTCCGCTCCGCTTCGGTTCTCGAAAACAGCACCACCCGACTCGGCCTGACGAATTCCCTGACGGGATTTACCCAAGCGATCCAGGCAGGGCGCGAGCTTAGCGCGGCTTCTCAATCGGCCGGCAGAACAGCCGGGTCGCAAGCTCAATCGTTTTGCGGGCGCAGGCCGAAGGTTGCGGGCTTGAGGCCGTAGCGCATGTCGAAATCGTCGTCCGATGGCGGGCGTGCGGCGGGTGGCTTGCGGTAGTCGGGGTCGCCGGCCTGGCGGCCTGAATCCACGACCTCGGCGAAGGCCATCGCCTGCTGCGTCGATTTCGGCACGTTGCGCAATCGTTCCACGATCGCCACCAGATCGACATCGTCGCCCGGCTTCGACGTGGCC
>NZ_RZPW01000786.1:0-2772 GCF_003998455.1 Mesorhizobium sp. M7A.F.Ca.CA.001.08.2.1
CTGCTACCCCCGAGCCGGGCACGCTGCGCTATGATGCAACCATCGACCTGCTGCAGCCGACTGGCTCGCGCAGCTATGCGACCTTCCGCCTTGCCGGCGCGCCAGTGGTGGCGGAGCTTCAGGCGCACGACGTCAGCCGTCCCGGCGAGAGACTGCCGATCGACATCAACATGAACCGGGCGTCGATTTTTGACGCTGCGACGGAGCAAGCAATTTGACCTTGGCAGCATCTCGAGCCATCCGCTTGTGTGGAACCGAACAGGTCGAGCCACCCTTGCGCACACTTCGCGCGGGACCGTTGTCGGTCGACTTCGACAATGGGGCGTTACGCTACATCCGCCTTGACGGAATTGAGATTCTGCGCGGAATCTCGTTCCTTGTGCGGGACGAAAATTGGGGAACCGCTACAGCCGTTCTCGATGATCTCCACATCGATGAAAGGCTGGATGTGTTCAGCGTCGCATACCGTGCAACATGTTCCGCAACATCCGGTCGCCTGGTTTATCAGGTACGGATCTCGGGCAGTAGTGATGGTGCGCTGGCTTTTGCGGCCGAGGCAGAGCCCGAGACTGACCTTTTGACGAATCGGACCGGCTTCATCGTCCTTCATCCGATCGAAGCCTTGGCGGGCAAGCCGGTAAAGGTGCTGCATGAGGATGGTCATGATGAGCTATCGCTCTTTCCGGACCACATCGACCCTAAATGTCCGTTCACCGATATCCGGGCGTTGTCGCATGAGATCGCGCCTGGGATCTGGGCCACATGCACCATGGACGGTGATGCCTTCGAGATGGAGGATCAACGCAATTGGTCTGACGCTTCCTATAAAACCTATGTCCGCCCTCTGCGTCGCCCGTGGCCTTACCGACTGCCCAAGGGCCAGAAATTCACCCAGGTCGTCCGGCTTCACGTGTCAGGAACGCTTCGTGCCGGGGCGTCTGAAAACCGCAATCCACTCATCGACCTGACGATCGGCAGACCCGTCGGCCAAGTGCCTCGCGTTGGCGTCGGCGTCGCTGGCGACGAGGCAAGGCACGCGCTTGAATCCCCCGAGCTTCTACGACGAATGGCTCCGCAGTGGATGGTCTGCCAAGTCGATCTCCGATTCGGACACGGCCATGATGAACTCGAAAGCTACGCCGCGCTTGCACGGCTGACCGGCGCAGGCGTGGTCCTCGAGATCATCACCAAGGGCACGCTCGACCCATTCGGCGAATTGGCGCCCGTCGCTGATGCGGTCCATACAATCGGCCTCAAACTGGAAGCTGTCTCCGTCTTTCCGGCGCAGGACATGAAATCCGTTCAGCCGGGAGCACCGCGGCCGGTCATGCCCAGCTTCCACGAATGCTACTCCGCCGCTCGCCGGGCTTTCCCGGGGATCGGGCTGGGCGGAGGCATGGCCGCTTACTTCACCGAACTCAATCGCAAGCGTCCGCCAGCCGAAGCGCTCGACTACGTGACCTTCACCACCTGTCCAAGCGTGCACGCGGCGGATGATATTTCGGTGATGGAAACGCTTCAGGCTATCCCTCATCAGATACGCTCGGCACATGCTTTCACGGGCGACCGCGTGCCGCTGCGCATAGGTCCCAGTCAGCTCGGCTGCCGCGAGAACCCCTACGGAAAGGGCACCGCGCCGAACAAAGCGAACGCCCGCATATGTCTGAGCCGCATCGATCCGCGGCAGCGCGGGCTGTTCAATGCGGCATGGACGCTCGGCTATTTCGCGGCCTGCGCTCGCGAAGGGGTCGAGGCCGTCGCGGTAGGGGACTTCACCGGCCCCTTTGGCCATATCCACAGGAAGGCTGATTTCGTCCAGCCATGGTATGACCAGCAGGACGGCCGAACGGTCTATCCCGCTTTCCATGTCATGGCGGGTCTCTCAAGGCTCGGCGGAGCCACCCTGCTGTCCGTAGGAACTTCCGGCGCTGACGCCATTGCGACGATCGCAGCTGAAAAAGATTGGCGCGTGACACTGTGGGTCGCCAACCTCACCTCCAAGGCGCAATCTGTGAAACTTCCGGATGCGCCGAGCAGTGCCCGTATAGCTCTTCTTGGCGCCGAGCAGTTCGAACGGGCGGCAACCGATCCCAACTTCATGGAAAGTACCGCAAGACCGCTGGATGACCAATTCATCTCGCTTGACGCTTACGCCGTCGCGCGAGTTGATCTCGACCTACCATTTTCGACCTAGAGCCCGATGTGCGCTGAGGTTGAGAGTTGAGCCCAGCGTCATGCGCAGCCGCATCAATCGCTCTGGCCCGAAGCGGGTGACACAGATCGTCAGGCGTCACTGGCCAGGGGAGTGTCGACGCACCTTGTCCCAGGCCGCCAAGATTCGCTGCTTGCATCCGCGTGCGGCATCGTCGACCGTCGGGAATCACATAGACGCATTCTCATGCGGTCGCCCGCCTTGATCCGCCGTCGAGGAGTTCCTGAAGGTCCTCTTTTGGCACCGGTCTTGAAAGCAAAAAGCCTTGTAGCTGGTCGCAGCCGAGCTTGCGCAGATAATTGCACTGGCTCTCGGTCTCGACCCCTTCCGCTGTGGTGCTGAGGCCAGTCGCGCGAGCCAGGTCGATAATCGCCTGAACGATGGCCTCGTCACCGTTCGAGCCGCCAAAGCCCTGCACGAAGCTTGGTCGATCTTGATCCTGTCCACTTCCAGGCTCTGCAGTCGGCCCAATGAGGAAAATCCCGTACCGAAATCGTCAAGCGCAAAGCGCACCCCGACACTGCGCAACGCTGCCATGTTCTGCTGGCATTCGGTGGGGC
>NZ_RZPW01000787.1:0-2770 GCF_003998455.1 Mesorhizobium sp. M7A.F.Ca.CA.001.08.2.1
ATCCAGGACAGCAACCCCGCAAAGACGGTGTTGAAGGCCAGGATGAACACCAGGTCGGCGGTCGAGGTGTGGTAGACGGCGGTGACGAAGGTGATCCCGGTCAGCCCGTAGCATATCGCCACGATCAGGCCGGACCAGCCGGGGATCAGCGGCGGGGCGTTTCGGCTGAGTGCCCGCCAGACCGACCAGATGACCATGGCCGCGACGAAAGTTGTGCCGGTGCGCAGCAGCATGATCGTCCATGCGCCACCGTCGGCGAGGCGGATCAACGGTATGTCGACAGTCAGCGTGAGCCCGCCGATGGCGGTTATCAAAAGACCTTTCTGGTGATCGTGATGAGAGGACATGCAGGAACTTTCGCAATGAAATGCAGGCTGGCGGCCGGCCGGTGCAATGGCGCACTCTCTCCAGCCAACCGGCTGAAAGACCAGCATCCCCTGCCTTGAAACAGTTTAAAGGCGGACCTTGGAAAAGCTCAGCGTGAAACCGCTTCGTTGATGTAGCGTTCCCAGCCCTTGGGGCCGAGATGCTCCTGCGGCATGAAGCGCATCTTATAATTCATCTTGCGCGAGCCGTTGACCCAGTAGCCGAGATAGACATGGGGCAGACCCATCGCCCTGGCGCGGGCGATGTGGTCGAGGATCATGAACGTGCCGAGCGACCGCTCCTCGAAATCGGGATTGAAGTAGGAGTAGACCATCGACAGGCCGTCAGCCATCTTGTCGGTGAGCGCCACCGCGATCAGCTCGCCCTGTCCCTTGCCGGTGATGAAGGTGTCGGGTCCACGCCGCCGATATTCGATCACCTTGGTGTCGACATGGGTGTCCTCGACCATCATCGCATAGTCGAGCACCGTCATGTCGGACATGCCGCCACGGCGGTGGCGGGCATCGAGGTAGCTGCGGAACAGGGAATATTGTTCGGTCGAGGGCTCGGCATTGTGCATGTAGCCGACGAGATCGGAATTGTGCTGCAGCACGCGCTTCATGTTGCGGCTGGCGACGAATTCCTGGGCGAGGATGCGTACCGAAACGCAGGCGCGGCAGGTCTCGCAGGCCGGCCTGTAGGCGATGTTCTGCGAGCGCCGGAAGCCGCCTTGCGTCAAGAGGTCGTTCATCTCCGCCGCCTTGTCGCCAACCAGATGCGTGAACACCTTGCGCTCGAACTGGCCGTCGAGATAGGGGCACGGCGACGGCGCGGTCAGGAAGAACTGCGGCGACTGGGTCGGATGCTGCGTCATCGAGCCTTGGAAACACTCCTTCGAATCACTCTACCTTTGGCGCGGACGGCGAAAAATTCAACAGGATTATGTGGGCGCGGTCGACTCGACGCCTTCACATTTGTGCTCAATCGGTTGCGACTGCTCTTCAGAGGGCCGTTTCAGCGGTCGGTGCGGCTGACGACCGTGCCAAGCAAAAGATCGTGCAAGGTGCGTTTGCGGTCGGAAAACAGCGTCACCAGCAGGACAAGCGGCGACAGGATGACATTGCCGGCCCAGAACAGCACCGAATGGACAACCGCAGTGAGGCCGTCGATTGGCCTGCCGTCGAGCCGGTCGAGCCGGATACCCATCATCTTCATGCCCGTGGTGGCCTGATCGGTGCTGCCCAGCGTGTTCCAGATGTAGAGGATGGCCACAGTCGGCAACAGGATGCCGAACAGCATCCAGCCAAGCCCGAGGGTCAAAAGCCCGAGGAAGAACACCAGAATGGCAAACGGAATGGTGAGCAGCGCGACGATGACATAGTCGATCATGAAGGCGAAGATGCGCTTCGTGCGCACGCCGTCATAGGCCCTGACATCGTCGAGCCTGCTGGTGATGAGTTCGCCGTCGAGAACGCGCGCGTTCATGTCATTTCCTCGTAACAAGGTCCGACATAGGGTGCGGACCGCTCAGCCATGAAATGGTGAAGGCCTGTGGCGGAATCAAGATCGCGCTTCCAGCGGTGCTCCAGCTTCGATGGCGTCGGGCCCGATGTGAACTGGTTGAATTTGCGGCGCGGATAGCATTAGCTTGTTGCAGCGCAGCAGAGCGCACAGGGGACGGGGCAATATGGACTACGACATGCTGGTCATCGGCAGCGGACCTTCCGGCCGCCGTGCCGCGGTGCAGTCGGCCAAGCTCGGCAAGTCCGTGCTGGTGGTCGACCGCGGCCGGCGTCTGGGCGGTGTCTCGGTGCATACCGGCACCATCCCATCGAAAACGCTGCGCGAAACGGTGCTCAATCTTTCGGGCTGGCGCGAGCGCGGCTTCTACGGGCGCGGCTACCGGGTCAAGCAGGATATTTCGGTCGGCGATCTGGTCGAGCGCCTGCACAAGACGCTCGACCATGAGGTCGAGGTGCTGCAGCACCAGTTCATGCGCAACACGGTCAAGAGCGCTCGCGCCGCGGTGAAATTCCTTGGCCCCAACAAGGTCAGCCTGACATCAGACACCGGCGATTACAGCGAGGTCGGTTTTGCCAATGCGCTGATAGCGGTCGGCACCAGGCCGCACCGCCCGCGCGAGGTGCCTTTCGACAAGACCCGCGTCTTCGACAGCGACGAGATGCTGGAGCTTGATCGCTTGCCGCGCACGCTGACCGTGATCGGCGCCGGCGTCATCGGCGTCGAATATGCGACGATCTTTTCCGCGCTCGACGTGCCGGTAACCTTGGTCGAGCCGCGCAACTCCATCCTCGATTTCGTCGACCGCGAGATCGTCGACGATTTCATCCACCAGATGCGCGATCGCGGCATGACCATCCGGCTGGGCAGCGCGGTGAAGGAG
>NZ_RZPW01000788.1:0-2755 GCF_003998455.1 Mesorhizobium sp. M7A.F.Ca.CA.001.08.2.1
GTCGTGGCGCACGCCATTGTAGAGCATCTCCCAGATGACGCCGATGTCGGCCGGATCGCGGCCAACCAGCTGCGGCCCGACCTCATGGTTCAGCATATGGACGAGCGCGCCGTAGCTGCCGGCACTGCCGGCGGCGTTCTTGCCTTCGCCCCAGCCGACCAGCCCGTCATCGGTCTCGATGCGCAGGATGGCGGCGTCGAAGGTCGTCACCTGACCGAAGTCGCTGCGGTGCTGCCGAGCGGCTTCGATCGGAACGCGGATCCACCAGGCTTGGACGGACTTGATACGCATATTCTTCCCCAGCCCTGCGCCGGTCAGGGCGGAAGGGCGAATTTCCCTGAGGCAGTCGACTACTTGATCAGCGGCAGCAACGTTTCGGCGTTGATGCGCATCTGGTCGGTGTAGAATTTCTCGGTGAGCACGCTGGAGCCGTGGTCCTGGATGAACTTCAGCTGTTCGGGCGAGATATCGACCGGATTGCGCTCGACCATGTCGGGATAGGGGGCCGCCGGCGTCCGGTCGACGGGCGCGACGAACTCGTTGGTCAGCGCGCCGTCGTAGCCGATCTCGCGCAAGGTGGCGACGATCTTCGGCCAGTCGATCTGGCCGAGACCGGCGGCGAAGCGGTTGTTGTCGGCGACATGGAAGTCGAACAGGCGCTTTCCGGCCTGCCGGATCGCGTCATAGACGTTAAATTCTTCCATATGGAGGTGGTAGGCGTCGAGGCAGACACCGCATTCGGGGCTGACCGCGTCGGCCAAAGCCAGCGCCTGGGCGCCGCGATTGAACAGATAGGTCTCGAAGCGGTTGAGCGGTTCAACAGCGATCTTGACGCCGACCTTCTTGGCGTGGGTGAAGCATTCGCGGGTGGCGTCGACGACCCACTTCCATTCCTCTTCCTCGGTGCCGTCAGGCACGACCTTGCCGACGGTCGCCGGAACCAGCGTGATGATCTCGCCATCGAGTTCGCTGACCATGGTCAGCACGTCCTTGACATACTGAACGGAACGCTCGCGCTGGCCCTGGTTCCTGGCTGCGAGGTTGCGCTCGCCCAGCATCAGGGTCACCGCGCCCCAGCAACGAATGCCATGCTCCTTCAGCAGCGCCCGGGTCTCCCTGGTCTTGTACTGCTCGGGTTCGCCGGAAATCTCGATCGACTCATAGCCGAATTTCTTGATGCGCTTGAGCGTCGTTTCCAAGGGTTCCGCGCGCATCCAGTTGTGCGTCGAAAGATGCATGGTCTGTCCTTCCCAACTCGTCTCTATGGTTCGCCTGCGACATGCATCGCCAAAAGGCGACACAAAGGTTCCTCCCCAAGGCGTTCCCAGCCTTTTCTCGCAAACTGGTTCGACCAATTGGGCCTGAAGCGAGGTCTACAGCAAATTATCCGGATCGGCAAGAAGCGCTGCGACGCAACTTTCGCTGTGGATTATTTCCTTGATTACATTGAGATATATATGCCTGCGCCGGGTGGTTTTGGGGTCATGATGGCGCATTGCAAGGCTTGACCAAAATTCCACATTTGGTAATACCAGAATAGCGGTGCGTGCAAGCACCCGTTGAGAAAAGACCAAAGTGGCTGGCCCTGTTTCCAATCGGCGCTATGCTCGGTCGCGAGAGAAATGAGGGAGGATGCCGATGCCGACGACAATGAAGGGCCCGGGGCTGTTTCTGGCGCAGTTCGCGGGCGACGTCGCGCCGTTCAACTCACTGGCGTCGATCACCAAATGGGCGGCCGGTCTCGGCTACAAGGGCGTGCAGATCCCGACCTGGGACGCGCGGCTGTTCGATCTCAAGAAGGCGGCCTCTTCCAAGGCCTATTGCGACGAGGTGAAAGGCATTTGCGCCGACGCCGGCGTCGAGATCACGGAATTGTCGACGCATCTGCAGGGGCAATTGGTGGCGGTGCATCCTGCCTATGACGCGCAGATGGATGGCTTTGCGCCGCCATCGGTGCACAACAATCCCGCAGCCCGGCAGAAGTGGGCTGTCGAGCAGATGAAGTTCGGCGCTAAAGCATCGCGTAATCTAGGCCTGAATGCTTCAGTGTCGTTTACCGGCTCGCTGGCTTTCCCTTACCTCTATCCGTTCCCGCAGCGGCCGGCTGGACTCATTGAGGAAGCGTTTGGCGAACTCGGCAAACGCTGGAAGCCGATTCTCGACGTGTACGAGGACAACGGCGTCGATGTCGGCTATGAAATTCACCCGTCTGAAGACGTTTTCGACGGCGCCACTTTCGAGATGTTCCTCGACGCGGTCGGCGGCCACAAGCGCTGCAACATCAATTACGATCCGTCGCATTTCCTGCTGCAGCAGCTCGACTATCTCGAATTCATCGACATCTATCACGAGCGCATCAAGGCGTTCCACGTCAAGGACGCCGAGTTCAACCCGACCGGCCGGCAAGGCGTCTATTCCGGCTATCAGAGCTGGACCAACCGCGCCGGGCGCTTCCGTTCGCTGGGCGATGGACAGGTGGATTTCGGCGGCATCTTCTCCAAGCTGACGCAGTACAATTATGATTCCTGGGCGGTGCTGGAGTGGGAGTGCTGCCTGAAGCATCCGGAGGATGGTGCGGCCGAAGGCGCGCCTTTCATCGAGCACCACATCATCCGGGTGACGGAAAAGGCATTCGACGACTTCGCCGCTGGCACCACCGACAAGAAGTTGCTGCGCGCCATGATGGGAATCTAGCTCGATTTTCCCTCCCCTTCGCGGGGAGGGTGGCCCAAAGGCCGGGTGGGTCGGTTCACAC
>NZ_RZPW01000789.1:0-2753 GCF_003998455.1 Mesorhizobium sp. M7A.F.Ca.CA.001.08.2.1
CCCTTGGCCTTGGCGACATAGTAGCCGGCAAACTGGGCCTGCGTAACCCATTTCAGCTGCAACGTCACCTTGTCGGCGGCCATTGCCTGGAAAGCGGCAAGCGACATCGCGCCAGCCAGAACGGGAATAATCAGTCTTTTCATTTTGTTACCCTCTGAAGTTAGTGCCCTAAACCCACCGCCCCTATCCACCACGGACAGAGGGATGCCAAAACGTGACGGCTCTTTCGACAAGAGCGACCACGCCATAAAAGACCGAACCCGCAAGTGCTGCAACTGCGATTTCGGCCCAGACCATGTCGATGTTCATCCGCCCGACCTCGGTCGAGATGCGGAAGCCCATGCCGACGACAGGCGTGCCGAAGAACTCGGCAACGATGGCGCCGATCAGCGCCAGCGTCGAGTTGATCTTCAGCGCGTTGAAGATGAAGGGAGCTGCTGCCGGCAGCCGAAGCTTCAAGAGCGTCGGCCAGTAGCCCGACGCGTAGGTGCGCATCAGGTCGCGCTCCATATGGCCGGAGGCGGCCAGACCGGCGACCGTGTTCACCAGCATCGGGAAGAAGGTCATGATGATGACCACCGCCGCCTTGGACTGCCAGTCGAAGCCGAACCACATCACCATGATCGGCGCGACGCCGATGATCGGCAGCGCCGAGACCATATTGCCGATCGGCAGCAGGCCGCGCCGCAGGAAAGGCACGCGGTCAGCGAGCACGGCGGTGATGAAGCCGGCGCCGCTGCCCACGACATAACCGAAGATGACCGCCTTGAAGATGGTCTGCCGGACATCGGCACCGAGCACCGGCAGCGAACCGGCTATGCGCGCGCCGATGGCGCTTGGCGGCGGCAGCAGGATGAAGGGTATGCCGGCCCCACGCGTCACCGCTTCCCAGATGATCAGGATCCAGGCGCCGAAGATGGCCGGGATGATCAGGCGCAGCGCGGTGCGAGCCCATTTGGCGAACGGACGCAATGATGACAGCACCGCCACGCAGCGCCAGCCAAGCAGCCATGCGGCGGTGAGAAGCAGGAAGTACGGCGTCCGCGCCAGGCCTTCGAAACCGGTGATGCCTCCAATCAGCAGCCACGCGAGCAAATGCGCGCCGATGAAAAGCACAACGGCTTCGACGATGGACGGTATTCTGGCCATCGAGATCAAAGCAGCGACAAGCAGAACGCCGAAGATCAGCCAGGTCGTCGCCACATAGGGATATATCAACGTCCCTGCAGGCTGCGCCAGTGCATCGACTTTCGGCGCGGCGATCGGGCCGAGCGCCACTGCGATCAGGCACAGCACGATCGCCAGCACTGCCTGCCAGGAGGGTTTCAGCCAGTTCATGCCGGCCTCCCGCCCATGGCGCGGTCGACGAGGCGCCCGGCAATGCCGACCACCATGACCAGAAGGGCGGCCACCACCGAACCGGCGACCAGCGCCGACCAGATGTCGATGGACTGGCTGTAATAGGCGCCGGCGAGCAGCTTGGCGCCGATGCCGGCGACAGCGCCAGTCGGCAGTTCGCCGACGATGGCGCCGACCAGGCTTGCCGCCACCGCCACTTTCATCGAGGTGAACAGGAACGGCACCGAAGCAGGCACGCGCAACTTCCAGAAGGTCTGCGCGCGACTGGCATTGTAGGTGTGCATCAGGTCGAGATGCATGATCTCGGGCGAGCGCAGGCCCTTCACCATGCCGACAGTCACCGGGAAGAACGACAGATAGGTCGAAATCATCGCCTTCGGGACTAGCCCGCTGATGCCGATCGCCCCCAGCACGACGATGATCATCGGCGCCACAGCCAGGATGGGAATGGTCTGCGAGGCGATGATCCACGGCATCAGGCTGCGGTCGAGCGTCGCCACATGGACAATGCCGACGGCGATGATGATGCCGAGCGCCGTGCCGAAAGCGAAGCCGAGCAGCGTCGACGAAAGCGTCACCCAGGCATTGTAGACCAGGCTGCGGTTGGAGGTGATGGGCCGCAGGAAGGTGTTCTCGAAGAAATTCACCGCCACCTGGTGCGGCGCCGGCAATGTCGGCTTCGGCTGCGACAGCGTCTTGCCGATGAGTTGGCTGAACGTGGATGTTTCACCGGCGCGACGATCGAGATCGCGCTGGAACGGCGTGTTGAGGATGACGGCGAAGACATACCAGAGCGCGACCACGCCAACGAGGATGGAGGTGACGGGAACGAGCTTGTCGCGGAAGGTGTCCATCTAGCGGGCCTCAGCCGACTGGCGCCCTCCTCTCCCCAACGGGGAGAGGATGGCCGGAGCGAAGCGGAGGTCGGGTGAGGGGGTGGAAATCTTTCCGTCAAGGCAAGCCAAGATCGTATCCAGGACCGCTCGACGTTCGGCCAAAACCTCATGATTCCAGAACCGGGGAACCGAATAACCTTGTCCGTTCAGCCAAGCTGTCCTGGAAGGGTCGGTTGGAGAATCTGCGTGCTGACTACCATCAAGTTCGACAATCAGGCTTACCTCGCGACAAACAAAATCCGCGATGAACGGTCCAAGCGGCACTTGCCTCACAAATTTGTAGCCATTGAGATGACGGCCTCTCAGTTCCCCCCAAAGCCTGTATTCAGCCTCGGTCTCGTCAACCCGCAGCTTTCGGGCGCGAGCGGTTGCCCCGACCTTTCTCTTGGTCGGATCCGTCGGCGCCGCCCCCTCACCCGACCTCCGCTTCGCTCCGGCCACCCTCTCCCCGTTGGGGAGAGGAGGGAGCCCGTCGTTTGCTCCCTCAATCGTCATAGC
>NZ_RZPW01000078.1:0-13235 GCF_003998455.1 Mesorhizobium sp. M7A.F.Ca.CA.001.08.2.1
CCTGTTTACATGGGCGAGCGCCGCCGCCGTCACCATGTTGAGCGCGCCGGGGCCGATCGAAGAGGTCGCGGCCATGAAGCGGCGGCGGAAATTGGCCTTGGCGTAGGCGATTGCCGCATGCGCCATCGCCTGTTCGTTGTGGGCGCGAAAGGTCGGCAGTTCGTCGCGCACCTGATAGAGCGCCTCGCCGATGCCGGCGACATTGCCGTGGCCGAAGATCGCCCAGACGCCGCCGAAGATCGGGACTTTGCTACCGTCGATCTCAGTCATCTGGCGCGACAGGAAGCGGGTCAGCGCCTGCGCCATCGTCAGGCGGATTGTCTTGCTCATGGTGTTTTCCTCCGCAGTCCTATTCCGCGCCTTCTTATGCCGCCTTGCGGCCGCGCGCGGCAAGCCACGCATCCGTCAACTGTTCGAAGCGCTGCGCCATGTCGGCGATCGCCTCGTCATCCGACATCCTGCCGGCCAGCCATTGTTCGGCCGCATGGACGAAGATGGTGCGGCCGACGGCAAAACCCTTGACGATGGGTGCCTTGGCGGTGGCGGCGAACGCCGCTTCCAGCTCGTCCTGCGGCGCTTCCAGGCCCAGCAGCACGACGCCGCGGCACCAGGGGTCGTGCTTCAGGATCACGGCCTCGATCTTCGCCCAGGCGCCGCTCGACGCCTGCGGCTCGAGCTTCCACCAGTCCGGCTTGATGCCGAGCGCATAGAGTTCCTCCAGCGCGCGCGGGATCGTCGTGTCGTCGAGCTTGCCATGCTTGCCGGCAATGATCTCGATGAGAAGCTCCCTGCCGACCTTCCGCGCGCCTTCGAACAGCGCGCGCAACTTCTGCTGCTGTTCGTCCTTGAGCGCCGCCGGATCGTCGGGATGATAGAAGCACAGGCATTTGATGCAATGGTCGACCGGCCACTCGGTGAGCTGCGAGCCGATGTCCTGCGAGAATTCGAAGCGCAGCGGCCGCGAACCCGGCAGCTCCACCGGCCGCCCGAGCCAGGCGAAGGAATGCCTGGCGAATTCGAACATCGCCTTGCGGCCGTGTTTCTCGTCGATCAGCATGCCGTAGCCGTCGCGGCCGGCGGCAACCTTCGCCGCCGCCTTGACCGCCAGCACCTTGAAATCCTGGATGCGTGCGGGATCGGCACCGGCCTTCGCCGCCACATCCTCGAGCTGCACGCGGTGGTCGCAGGCGAGCGCCATCATCGAGGGAATGTCGCGCCGGCGCGTCGTTGCCCAATGGATGTGGTTGATCGCCTCGTCCTTGCGCAACGCCAGATGCCTGCTGCCGTTCTTGAGGAAGAACCGCAGCTCCTCGAAGGTCGGATATTCCGGCGCGCAGAGCAGCCGCGACACGGCGAAGGCGCCGCAGGCATTGGCCCAGGTCGCCGCCGTCGCATGGTCTTCGCCGCCCAGCCAGCCGCGCAGGAAGCCCGACATGAAGGCGTCGCCGGCGCCGAGCACATTGTAGATCTCGATCGGAAACCCCTTGCCGACGACGCCGTCCTCGAGATCGTCGCTGATCGGTCCGTCATAGACGATGCAGCCCATCGCGCCGCGCTTCAGGACGATGGTGGCGGACGACAGCGAGCGGATTGTCTTCAAGGCGCTCAGGCAATCATCGGCGCCCGACGCGATCATGATCTCTTCCTCGGTGCCGACGATGAGGTCGCAGTCGGGCAGCACCGTCTTCAGCTGCGCCGAGACCCGGTCCGATTTCACATAGCGCTCGAACCCTTCGGCATGGCCGGCGAGACCCCACAGGTTCGGCCGGTAGTCGATGTCGAACACCACCTTGCCGCCCTTGGCCTTCATGATGCGGATCGCCTTGCGCTGCGCGGCATCGCTGTTGGGCCTGGAAAAATGCGTGCCGGTGACGACGATCGAGCGCGCCGAGGCGATGAAGGCCTCATCGATGTCTTCCGGCGCCAGCGCCATGTCGGCGCAGTCCGAGCGATAGAAGATCATCGGCGAGACGCCTTCGTCCTCGACCGACAGCAGCACCAGTGCGGTCAGCCGCTCCTTGTCGGTCTTGAGCCCGTCGACATTGACGCCTTCACGCGTCAGCTGCTCGCGGATGAAGCGGCCCATCTGCTCGTCGCCGACGCGGGTGAGCAGCGCCGAGCGCAGGCCGAGCCTGGCGGTGCCGACCGAGATGTTGGCCGGGCAGCCGCCGACCGACTTGGCGAAGGAGGTGATGTCCTCCAGCCGCGAGCCGATCTGCTGGCCGTAAAGGTCGACGGAAGCGCGACCGATGGTGATGACGTCCAGCGGCGCGTATTCAGCGTCCACGGCTTCGCTCATTGGAACCTCCCGTCGGCCTTGTTGTGTTGGGGTACACGCGCGAGCGGCAGCGTGGCGCCGGGAATATGAAATAATAATTCCAATCCATAGTCAATATGGAATGAGCATTCCTTCGGTGAAAAGTACCTTTTCGGCGGTGGATCAGGCCTTGCGCTTCCTGCCCGTGTCGCGCCGCTTCTCGCCGACGCCGACGGTCAGTGCCATGGCCAGCGCCATTGTCGCCGACAGTGAGCGGAAGCCGGCGAAATCGGCCTCGGCAACCTCGAACCAGACCTTGGCGAACTGGGCGAGCGGCGAAAACGAGCTGTCGGTGATGGCGACGATCGGCACGCCCTGTTCCGAAATGCTGCGCGCCTCCTCGATCGTGGCGGGCGCGTAGGGCGAGAAGGAGATGGCGATGACGGCATCCGCCGGCGTGGCGAAGCCGATCATCTCGGCATTCAGCCCGGCCGCCGATTCGATCAGCTGGTTGCGGATCTTCAGCTTGCCCAGTGCATAGGCGATGTAGGACGCCACCGGATAGGAGCGCCGCTTGGCCAGCACATAGATGGTTTCCGCCTTTGCCAGCAGGGAAATAGCGTCTTCCAGATGCGCTTCGTCCAGCGTGCGCGAGATATCGTTGAGCGAGGTCGAGGCGGCGGCGACGAAGCCGTCGAAGATCGCCCGGTGGCCGGCGCCTCCCTCAGCCTTGACGCGCAGCGCCTGCAGCCTTTCGTCATAGGATGAGTTGCGCTCGCGCAGCCGCTCGCGAAACACCTGCTGCAGGCTGGTGAAACCATCGAAGCCAAGCTGCTGGGCAAATCGGATCAGGGTCGAAGGCTGCACGCCGGCCGAAGCGGCGATGCTGGCGGCGGTGCCGAAGGCGATATCGTCGGGATTGTCGAGCGCATGGGCAGCGATCTGGGCGATGCGCTTCGGCAGGCTTTCGCGTCGCTCCAGGATGGTGGTGCGCAGCGTCTCGAAATCGCGAGGTACCCGTTCGTCCATCGTCGCTCTGTCCAGGCTCATGCGTGAAGCGTCCTCTGTGCCTCATCATAGCGAGCCTGCGCAAGAACACCATAAAAAATGAGGCAGACATTCCATTTCAGGAGAAAATGGACTAATTCATCCACGCAGCGCTTCAAGCAGTGGAGAAACGGAAAATGGTCGGCGTCGGTCTCATCGGTACGGGTTTCATGGGCAAGTGTCACGCCATCGCATGGAGTGCCGTCAGCGCTGTCTTTCCCGACGTGGCCAAGCCACGGCTGGTCCATCTCGGCGAGGTCAATGAAGAGCTTGCCCGGCGCAAGGCCGGCGAGTTCGGTTTCGCCAAGGCGTCGGGCGACTGGCGCGCCGTCGTCAACGATCCCGAAGTCGACATCGTCTCGCTGACCACGCCCAACCAGTTCCACCCGGAAATGGCCGTCGCCATCCTCGAAGCAGGCAAGCATCTGTGGTGCGAAAAGCCGATGGCGCCGAGCTTTGCCGAGGCCGAGGCGATGGCGGCCGCGGCGAAAAAGTCCGGCAAGGTCGCGGCCCTCGGCTACAACTACATCCAGAGCCCGGCCATCCGCCATATCGGCGCGCTGCTGGAAGAGAAGATCATCGGCGAGGTCAACCATCTGCGCATCGAGATGGACGAGGACTTCATGGCCGACCCCGAAGCGCTGTTCTTCTGGAAGCACGAAGCAGCTTCCGGCTATGGCGCGCTCGACGATTTCGCCGTGCATCCGCTGTCTCTGGTCTCGGCCCTGTTCGGCCGCGTCGCCAGTGTCATCTGCGACATGGCTAAACCCTATGCCGATCGCAAGCTGGCCAGCGGCGGTCGTCGCGCGGTGGAGACCTACGACATCGCCAGCGTGCTGATGCATCTGGAAAACGGCATTGCCGGCACGCTGCTGGTCAACCGCTCGGCCTGGGGCCGCAAGGGCCGCATCGCCGTCCAGATCTTCGGCTCTAAAGGGTCGATCCTGTTCGACCAGGAACGATCGAACGAATTCCAGCTCTATCTCACATCAGACCGGCCGACCGAACAGGGCTACCGCACCATCCTGGTGGCGCCGCACCACAAGCCCTATGACCTCTTCGTGCCGGCGCCGGGCCATGGCCTCGGCTTCAACGATCTCAAGATCATCGAGTGCCACGAATTGCTGACGCGGCTTGAAGGCAAGCCGGCGCGGCTCATCGAGTTTGCCGAAGGGCTGGAGATCGAGCGCACGGTGCACGCGATGGCGCGCTCGTTCGAGGAAAAGCGCTGGGTGGACGTACGGTGATATAAGCCCGCTCAGACGACCGTGGCAGCGACGTTCGTCTCCCATCCATTCACCCAGACCTGCCGCAAGCGGTCGCCTTCGCCCTTGAAGCGTAACCCGGTCGCCTGGCAATCCGCGATCCGGTCGCTGCGGAAATTGCGGATCGCCTGGCGCAGCTCGCACCAGGCGACGATGTTGGCGGTTTCGGCGTAGTAGATCAGCGCGATCGGGCGGATGAGGCGCTCGGAGGCGCGGCCCATTTCGTCTCGATAGGAGAGGTCGAGCTTCTCCTCGTCGCGGATGGCGCGTCGCACCAGCGCAAGGTCGATCGCGCCGGTCGAAGGCGCGGCGAACCCCCACGCATGCAGCGCATTGGCGTCGAATACCTGGCGCAAGGGCGGCGGCACCGCGCCGGCGATCTTGGCGCTGACGCGCTTGGCCGCCTGCTTGAGCTCGCTGTCGCCGGTGCGCTCCAGCAGCGCCAGCGACAGGACGATCGCCTCCATCTCCTCGATCGAGAACATCAGCGGCGGCAGGTCGAAGCCGGGACGCAGGATGTAGCCGATGCCGCGTCCGCCCTCGATCGGCACGCGCATCGCCTGCAGGGCGGCAATGTCGCGATAGATCGAGCGCACCGTCACCTCCAGCCGCTCGGCGATCGTCGCTGCCGTCACCGGCTGCCGCGCCAGCCGCACGATCTGGATGATCTCGAACAGGCGCGACGCCTTGCGCATTTTTCTCGCCCGGTTTCCATCACAACTGACACACCATCGTCAGTTGGGCTGACCTATAGGAGCGCCTATCGAATTGAAAATCAACAGGTTCCGCTGCGGTTTGGCGGAGCGAGGCGGCAGGCAACTGACATGGGCTATGCGGAAAATCTCTGGCTTTTCTTTATCCTGCTGTTCGGCATCATCGCCGTTCCGGGCATGGACATGCTCTTCGTGCTTGCCAATGCACTGACCGGCGGCCGCGACCGAGGCCTTGCTGCGACCGGCGGCATCATGGTCGGCGGCATGGTGCACACGCTGAACGGCGCCATCGGCGTCGGCCTGCTGATGCATTTCGTGCCGATCCTGTTCAAGCCCCTTCTGCTTGCCGGCGCCGCCTACATGGCCTTCATCGGTATCACGCTGATGCGCAGTTCCATCACTGTCGGCCAGGAGGGGCCTGCCGGCAGCCGTTCCGCGTGGAAGGCGTTTCGCCAGGGGTTTGTGACCTGCCTGATCAACCCGAAGGCATACCTGTTCGTGCTTGCCGTATACCCGCAGTTCCTGAAACCGGACTACGGTCCGATCTGGATGCAGGCGACGGTCATGGGGCTGCTGACCGTGGTGACGCAGGCTGCGATCTATGGCGGGTTGGCTATCACGGCCGGCCGCAGCCGCAACCTTCTGATCGCCAATCCGCGGGCGACCATTTTTGCCGGCCGGGCGGCCGGACTGCTGCTCTTTGCCGTGTCGGTGTTCACGGCATGGGAAGGATTAAGGGCGGCGTAATCCCGGTCACCGCCGCCCACTTCCCTATGCCCTATCAGGCAGCTCCCTGCCGGTTGTCGATCATGGCGCGGCGTGCCGAGCGGCGCCACTCGACGGCGCCGGCAAGGCCGTGCAGCACCGTCTCGGTGGTCGCCCAGTCGATGCAGCCATCGGTGATGCTCTGGCCATAGACCAGCGGCTTGCCCGGCACCACGTCCTGCCGGCCGGCGACGAGATTGCTCTCGATCATCAGGCCGATGATGCGCTCGTCGCCTGCCGCGACCTGGCCGGCGACATCTGCCGCCACCTTGGGCTGGTTCTCGGGCTTCTTGGCCGAGTTGGCGTGGCTGACGTCGATCATCAGACGGGGCGCAACGCCGATGCGGGCGAGTTCCACAGCGGCGGCTTCGACGCTCGCCGTGTCATAGTTCGGCTGAACGCCGCCGCGCAGGATAACGTGGCAGTCCTCATTGCCCGTGGTCGTGGCGATGCCGCTGCGCCCGCCCTTGGTCACCGCCATGAAATGATGCGGCTGCGCGGCGGATTTCACCGCCTCGGCGGCTATGCGCAGATTGCCGTCGGTGCCGTTCTTGAAGCCGACCGGGCAGGAGAGGCCCGAGGCCAGTTCGCGGTGGATCTGGCTCTCGGTCGTGCGCGCGCCGATCGCGCCCCAGGCCACGAGGTCGGCAATGTATTGCGGGGTGGTCATGTCGAGGAATTCGGTCGCCGCCGGCAGGCCGAGATTGTTGACGGCCGACAGCACATTGCGTGCCATCCGCAGCCCCTTGTCGATGTTGAAGCTGCCGTCGAGGTCGGGATCGTTGATCAGGCCTTTCCAGCCGACCGTCGTGCGCGGCTTTTCGAAATAGACCCGCATCACGATCTCCAGCCGGTCCGACAGGCTCTCGCGCAGCGCCGCCAGACGGCTGGCGTAATCGACGGCCGCGACCGGATCGTGGATCGAACACGGGCCGACGATGACGAGCAGCCGGTCGTCGGTCCCGTTCAAGATGGCATGGATTGCGTTGCGCGATGCGCTGACGGTGCGCGTCGCCGTCAAAGTGCGCGGTATCTCCCGCATCACCTCGTCCGGTGTGCTCAGTTCTCGGATTTCCTTGACCCGGAGGTCGTCTGTGGTGGTCAACACGGCTTTCTGCTCCTGTCGAGAGCATGATGCCGAAAAGTGTGAAGCGGTTTTCGGACGACATCATGCTCCTCTTTGATTTAGAGGGAACCTGCCGGCTGAAAACAAAAAAGCCGCCAGGTATGGCGGCTGTTCGGATCTTGTTGCTGCAATCTTCAGATCGAGCGCAATCCTCCCGCCGCCAGCGAGCTCCTAAAGTACCAATATGTGGCGGTCAGGTTGATCATGAGGCTCATATAGTCGATGCGGAGGCACTTGTCACGTGCCCTGATGCGGAGACAATTCGGGATGGCCGAAGCACCCAAACTTCGTCCTCCCTGGGCGGAGCAGGAGCGAAGCTCCGTCGCGGAGACCCTGGGATCCATTCCGTGACTTTGGCCGAATGGTGCAGCGGAGCAGAATTCCGCACCGCAGCAACGCTCAGAAGTCGCGGCATGGATCCTCGGGTCTGCGCTGCGTCGCTACGCTCCTTGCTCCGCCCGTGGATGACGAAGTGATGGGCGTTTGAGACTCGCCGGCGTTACTCCGGTGACGCCCCCGCAATGCTTTGATCGTAGTCGACCAGCGACCCGGTCATGACACCGGACTGTGGGCTGACCATGTAGCTGATCAGACGGGCAAGCTGGTCCGGCTTGACCAACTGGCCCATCGGCTGCGTCGCTTCGGCCTTCGCCAGCCAGTCGTCCGGCGCGTCGTGCCACTTCTTCTGCACGATATCCTCACCTTCCGTGTCCATCCAGCCGGGCAGCACCGCATTGCAGCGGATGCGGTTGTAGCGATAGGCATTGGCCACGTTCTTGGTCAGCGTCATCAGCGCGCCCTTGCTGGTCGAATAGGGCGTCAGGAACGACTGGCCGGTATGCGCCGACATCGACAGCACGTTGACGATCGAGCCGGGTGCCTTCTTTTCCAGGAGATGCGCCACCACGCCCTGCATCAGGAAGAACGGGCCGCGCACATTGGTATCGAAAATCGTATCGAACAACTCTTCGGAGGTTTCGACCAGCGAACCGCGCGCCGAAGTGGCGGCGGCGTTGACCAGCGCGTTGACGGTGCCGAAATGCGAGATCGCGGTGGCGACCGCGCGCTTGCAGTCCGCCACTTTTGACACATCGGCGCTGATGAAAATCGCATCGACGCCGGCTTTCTTGAAATGGGCGACAGCCTTGTCGCCCTTCTCCTGCGAGCGGCCGATGAGCGCCAGTGCCCGGCAGCCTTCATCGGCCAAGGCTTCGGCGACGGCAAAGCCAATGCCTTGCGCGCCGCCGGTGACGATGGCGCGTGTCTGTGAATTGCGATCGGCTGATGCGCTCATCGCTCTGCTCCTGTGGTTTTTCCTTAGGGTTCTCTTACTGGTCGAGACGGACAGTCTTGCCGGTCGTCGCTGATTTCAGCGCTGCGTCGGCCAGTTTCAGCGCCACCAGTCCGTCCGCACCGCTCGGCGCGGCCTTCTTGCCTAACGTCGCTGCGGCGATGAAAGCAGCGATCTCATTGGCATAGGCGTCGAGATAGCGGGTCATGAAGAAGTCGTGCAGCGGCGGGCGGGTATAGCCCTTCTCGTTGGCCAGCTCGATCGACACCGGGCGCTGGTTCTCGGCGGCAACCATGCCTTTCGAGCCGTGCACCTCGATGCGCTGGTCGTAGCCATAGGTGGCGCGACGCGAGTTGGAGATGACGGCCTGCTTGCCGGAAGCGGTTTCGAGGATGACACTGACGCTATCGAAATCGCCGGCATCACCAATCTTCTTGTCGACCAGCACCGAGGCATGGGCGCTGACCGCCACGACCTCTTCGCCGAGCAGGAAGCGCGCCATGTCGAAATCATGGATGGTCATGTCGCGAAAAATGCCGCCCGAACGCTTGATGTAGTCGATCGGCGGCGCGCCGGGATCGCGCGAGGTGATGGTGACCATCTCGACGGTGCCGATGGCGCCGTCGTCGATCGCCTTGCGCACGGCGGCGAAGTGCGGATCGAAGCGCCTGTTGAAGCCGACCATCAGCGTCGCCTTGGTCTTCTCGACCACGGCCAGGCATTTCTCGACGCGCTTGACGTCGAGGTCGATCGGCTTCTCGCAGAAGATCGCCTTGCCGGCCTTGGCGAAGCGCTCGATCAGATCGGCATGGGTGTCGGTCGGCGTGCAGATGATGACGGCGTCGATATCTCCGGCTTTCTCGATGTCCTCGATGCTGCGCACCTCGGCGCCATAGGCGCTGGCCAGTTCGGTGGCCGCCTTCTCGAACGCATCGGCAACCGCAACCAGTTTGGCCTGCGGATTGGAGCCGACGGCACGGGCGTGGACCTTGCCGATGCGGCCGGCACCGAGGAGAGCGAAGCGAACGGTCATGGGTATTTCCTCTGGGGAATGGGTTGGAGAGAGTTGTCCGCACCTTGCTTTTGGGGAAAGGTGGCAAGGCTATTTTTCGAGCGCGCCAGAAACAGGATGACCATCCTGTTTTAGGCCGCGAGTTCCGCCTCCCCGGTCTTGGCGCCGGTGATGTAGGAGACGATATCGTTTCCGTCGGTGTTCTCCTTGCGCAGATTGGCGACGATGCGGCCGCGCCGGAACACGACGATACGGTCGCAGAGATCGAACACCTGGCGCATATTGTGGCTGATCAGGATCAGCGGCTCGCCATTGTCCTTCAGCGTACGCACGATGTTTTCGACCTGCGCGGTCTCCTGCACGCCAAGGGCGGCGGTGGGCTCGTCCATGATGATCAGCTTGGAGGCGAAGGTCGCCGTCCGGGCGATCGCCACGCACTGGCGCTGGCCGCCTGACATGTGGCGGATGGTGTTGGACAGATTGGGGATCTTCACCGCCGTGCGGACCAGCGCCGCCTCGGTTGCCTTGCGCATGTATTTGCGGTCGAGGATCGAGAACGGGCCGAGGTTGAACAAAACCTTCTCGCGGCCGAGGAACAGGTTCGACGGCACGTCGAGATCGTCGGCCAGCGCCAGATTCTGGAACACGGTCTCGATGCCCGCCGTGCGGGCCTCGATCGGCCCGGCAAAATTCACTTCCTTGCCGTCGAACCAGATCTGGCCGCTGGTGCGCTGCTCGACGCCGGTGATCTGGCGCACGAAGGTCGATTTGCCGGCGCCGTTGTCGCCCATGATGGCGACATGCTCGCCCTTGCGCAGCTCGAAGTTCGCGCCTTCCAGCGCATGCACGCCGCCATAGCGCTTGGTCAGGTTTTCGGTCTTCAGGACGATGTCTGACATGGTCATGCCCTCATTGCCCGCAGGCGTTGGCGCCACTGGTCGAGAACCACCGCACCGACGATGATCACGCCCTTGACCATCTCCTGGTAGTAGGCGTCGAGGCGCAGGAAGGTGAAGCCGGAGATGATGACGCCGAAGATCAGCGAGCCGATCACCGTGCCGATGATCGAGCCGCGGCCGCCCGACAGCGAGACCCCGCCGATGACCGCCATGGCGATGGCGTCGAGTTCGTACATCACGCCCATGCCGGACTGCGCGGTCAGGTTCTTGGAGCTCAGCACCACGGCGGCGAGCGCGGCGAGAATGCCGGCGATGACGTAGACCAGGATCTTGTGATTGGCGATCTTGATGCCGGACATGCGCGCGGCGTCCTCGTTGGAGCCGATCGCGTAACAGTGCTTGCCGTACCTCGTATAGGTCATGATCAGCTGGAACAGGATGGCCAGCGACAGGAAGATGACGACCGGCATCAGGCCTTTGCCGATGCTGGCGAAACTCTCGGTGGGAAACGAGATCGGCTGGCCCTTGGACCACCATTTGGCGATGCCGCGCGCGGTCACCATCATGCCGAGCGTGGCGATGAACGGCGGAATGCGCGTGTAGGCGATCAGCGCGCCATTGACCAGGCCGGCGAAGAGGCCGCAGGCGATCGCCACCAGCAGCGGCACGATGACAGGCAGGTCGGTCCAGCCTTGCGCCAGGAACATCGCCTTGGGATTGGGGTTGCCGTTGACCGTCGCCACCTGGGCGAAGCTCATGGCGATCATGGCGGTCGCGCCGACGATCGAGCCCGAGGACAGGTCGATGCCGCCGGTGATGATGACCTGTGTCACGCCGATGGCGATGATGCCGACGATCGACACCTGCAGGATGATGATCTGCAGGCGCGCTTCGTTGAAGATGCCGCCGACATCGCTGCGTGTGTTGAACAGGAAGCTGTCGCCGAGAAAGATGCGGCCGATGAGTTCGAAGATGACGACGAGAATGACCAGTGCCAGAAAAACATTGAACTCGGCCGGCCATGTGCGCTTCTTCGCATCATAACCGACGCCGCCGACGCCATGAGATGTCTGTGCCACGTATTCTGTCCTCCATCAGCCGCGGTCGCCCTCGCGCCGTGCCGGCGCTGAGGGAGAGAGGGGAGCGGCGCTGTCTTGATCGAGAGCGCCGCTCCGTATCGAACCGCTGGCGGCTCAGTTCTTCTTCAGGAACTTGTCGATGTTGGCTGGTGTCACCAGCTGGAAGGGCACGTAGACCTTGTGCTCGACCTTCTCGCCCTTGGAGAGCTTGAGCGCCGCATCGAGAGCGCCGGCGCCCTGGCCGGCGGCGTCCTGGAACACGGTTACGTCGAGGTCGCCTGCCTGCATGGCCGCCAGCGCGTCCTGGGTGGCATCGACGCCGCCGACGACAACCGCCTTCATGTCGATGTTGCCGGCCTTCATCGCCTGGATGGCGCCGATGGCGCTTTCGTCATTGTTGGCGATGACGCCATCGAACGGCTTGCCGGTCGACAGCCAGTTGGTCATCAGGTTCTGCGCCTCGTCGCGGTTCCAGTTCGACGTCTGCTTGTCGATGATCTTGATGAAGCTGCAATCCGGCGTCGCGATCACATCGTCGATGTCCTTGGTGCGCTGCACGGCGGCCTGGTTGGAAAGCTCGCCCATGATCACATAGACATTGGCTTCCTTCTTGCCGGCTTCCTTGAACAGGCGGCAGACTTCCTTGGTCTCGAGCGTGCCGGAATCGGCTTCGTTCGAGGCGACGAAGGCCTGGTTGTCGGGCAGCGTGTCGACGTTGACCGGCTCGCGGTTGACATAGACCAGCGGGATCTTGGCTGCGGCGGCGGCATCCGACATCGCCTGCGTGGCCGAAGTGTCGACCGGGTTGACGATGATGGCGTCGACGCCCGAAGCGGCGAAGTTCTTGATCTGGTCAAGCTGCTTGGCAACGTCGTTCTGCGCGTCCTCGACCTGCAGCTCGACGCCGCTCATACCCTTGGCCTGCTCGATCATGCCGTTCCGCAGCACGGTCAGGAAGTTGTCGTCGAACTTGGCCATCGACACGCCAACCTTGGCGGCCAGAGCGGATGAACTCATCAGCGCCGCGAAGGCGACGCCTAAAATCAATTTCTTCATTGTGTTTCTCCTCCACATATTGGTGTCCGGTTTCACCGATTTATCCGGAATCCCCGATCTCCCCGGGGAATCTCTCCCTGATGTCATTTCTATTCCGGGTGACGCTTGCCGTTGGCTGGAACGTCAAACCCTCTGTTTGAAACAGATATTCCGGAACGAAAGAACCAAAATATACAGATGATGAAATATTTATTCCATTTCACATCGGGGCGTCAAGGGCGATTCCGCGGCCTGCGGGCCGATTTACGCATCGCTCTGATGGATTCTATCATTTGCCTCGGCACCTCGCGCGGCGGCTGGCTAGATGTTTTCCGGCAGATAGATGTCGAAGGGCAGAAAGGTCTGGCCCGGAGCGTTGGCGGCGCCGGTTTCGATGGCATGCGCCATCAGGTCGACGAGCTCACGGCATAAAGCAGCGAGCGGGGTCGAGATCACCATGGTGAGGATGTTGTCGGCGAGTGCCGCGCGCGACTCGGCGTTGATCTCGTTGCAGACGACCACCGGCATGGTCGCGGGCTTCGCTGCCCGCAGCGCCGAGACCGCGCCTTCCATGCCACCGCCGGCGACGTAGCAGCCGGCAAGATCCGGATAGCGCGCCAGAAGATCGATCATCGCGTCATGGGTCACCTGGTTGGCTTCCAGATTGACCAGCGTTTCAAGCACGCTGAACTCCGGCGCATGCTCGCGGAAGAAGGAGCGAAAGCCGATCTCGCGCAGCTCATGGC
>NZ_RZPW01000790.1:0-2749 GCF_003998455.1 Mesorhizobium sp. M7A.F.Ca.CA.001.08.2.1
GTCATACAGCAATGTCATCTGCTGGGATTCGCTCAACACATATTGCTGCAACAGATAGACGACGATGCAGATGCCGATCACCGCCAGCACGACGGGCGGCAGGTTGAACACCGGCTCGCGCCGCGGCTCGGGCGCGCCCTCGACCGGGTCGGCTTCCGAGGGAATTACCGGTTCACTCATTTGAAATTGCACTCACTGCGGGATTCCAGGTTCGAGCATCTAGATTAACGCGGACCGAACAGCAAACCGCGAATCATCTGGCGCGAATCAAAAAAGAAGCCGTTCAAGGTTTCCCTTGAACGGCCGGTCGAGCCCCCTGCTCCCCTAAAACTCTGACTGAAGTGCTGCCGATCGTCGCGAAACGACCGCTTCTGGAGTGGTTTTTGTGTGCCACGGGGCTCGCTCAGACGCAACGTAAACCACTTGTTAACCTTAACGGCCCCGACCCGTGAACAAGTGTTAACGACGCTGGCACGCTTCCTGCTCCGCAACGCATGTAGGTCCTCGGAGGGCGCCCTTCTGTTCACCGATGGGACATCAGACGACAGATTGCGCGGAGCAGCATAGCATGAACCAGAATGGATCGATCACGCTGTTCCAATATTGGAACCGCCTGCGTGATGGACGCCCCGCCCCGAAGCGTTCGGAGGTCGAACCGGCCGACATCAAGTCGCTGCTGGCCGACACCTTTATCCTGGAACGTGACACGCGCGGACAGGCCGTATTCCGGCTGGCCGGCACAAGGCTTTGCGCCTGCTACGGCCGCGAGCTCAAGGGGTTTTCCTTTCCATCGCTGTGGCGCGAGAAGGACCAGCGGCTCGTCTCGCGCCTGATCCATGGCGTGTTCGAGCAGAAATCGGTCGTGCTCATCAGCTATGAGGGCTTCAGCCGCAACGGGCGCTCCAATAAGTTCGAACTGCTTGCCCTGCCGCTGGACGGCGGCGTCGAAAATCCGCGCTGCCTGGGCGTCATCAGCGCCGTGGAGAAACCCTTCTGGCTGGGTGCCGATCCGATCACCGATGCGTTGATCGATTCAATCCGCGTCATAGATCCGGAGAAGGAGCTTCTGAACAATCGCCCGGCGATCGATGTTCCCTCGCTTGTTCCCGATGAACTTGGGGCACCCGAGACGATCTCGGCGCTCGGCCGGGTGCGTCGCATCCGTCATCTCGTCGTCTTCGATGGCGGGCGCGAGGAATAGTCCGCTGTTTTTTGAGACCTGATGCACGTCGCCCAAAACTGCGCGGCGGTTTTGGCACCACGGCCAGCAAAAAGGAAAACGCTGGAGCGCCCGCTTTTCCCCTTTGTTAACCCGCTTTGTTGTACTTCTGTGATGAAGTTCCTCGCATCGGCGCGCGGGATGCCAAACGGGGTGTAGGCAGTCATGAGGTCAGCGGCGGTCGACTATGCGCCGTCCCAAGCTGAAAGGCGAAACTTTCAGCGCGTCCGGGTTAAAATTTACGGACGCTTCATGCTGGAAGACCGCACCGAACATCCCTGCCAGGTCGTCGACATGTCACCGGGCAATGTCGCGTTTCGCACCGACCGCATCGGCATGCCCGGCGAAAAAATCATCGCCTACATCGATCATATCGGCCGCATCGAAGGCGTCGTCACACGCACCCTGCAGGACGGTTTCGCGATGACCGTCATTGCGTCGGATCGCAAGAAGGACAAGCTGGCCGCGCAATTGACCTGGCTGGCCAACAAGCATGAACTCGACCTGCCGGAAGATCGCCGCCACGAGCGCGTCGCACCGCGCAATCCGACAAGCGTGCTGCAGCTCACCGACGGCCGCCAGTACCAGTGCCGCATCATCGACCTTTCGCTCTCCGGCGCCGCTGTCGAAATCGACGTCAAACCGGCGATCGGCATCCAGGTCATGCTTGGCACCATGCGCGGGCAGGTCGTGCGTCATTTCGAGGATGGCGTCGCCATCGAATTCGCTGTGATCCAGCGTCCCGAAACGCTTGATTCCGAATTCAACACGCCACGCGCCTGAGCAGGCCCGACAGCAACATTCCAGGAACCGGCCCTTGCGGCCGGTTTTTTGTTTCTGGGAGCTTGTTTCTGGGAGCGCTCCGCGCCCGAGGTGGGAGCCTTCAGATCCAAACGAATTAATACTCAAATGATTCAAATTTTACGTTTATTCTATTGGACTTTTACTCAATATCTACTTCGCGCTTTTGCGTCAAATAAATCCACATGTGGCAATGTCTCCTTCGAACGGGGAGACCACAACAATGAAGAAAACGAGGGGCAAGCTGTTGCTGGCGGCAATGGCGATGCAGCTTTCCGCTTGGGGATCAGCATATGCCGCGGGACCGGCCTATATGCACACCGGCGGACGCACCACCCAGCCTGTTGGTCACTATGAGTTCTGCCAGCGCATTCCCGGCGAATGCAGCGAACGGACCCGCAGGGGTGCGCCGGTCGAACTGACCCGCAAGCTGTGGGCGACGATCGTCAACATCAACAATTCGGTCAACACCCGCATCAAGCCGCGCACCGACATGGAAAACTACGGTGTCGAGGAATATTGGGCCTATCCGGCCAATGGCTATGGCGATTGCGAGGATTACGCGCTGGAAAAGCGCCGCGAGTTGATGGATGCGGGCGTCCCCGCCGGCAATCTGCTGATGACGGTGGCGCGCCAGCCGAATGGCGACGGCCACGCGGTGCTGACCGTGCGCACCAGCCTCGGAGAATTCATCCTCGACAATCTTGAGACCAAGGTCCTGTCCTGGAC
>NZ_RZPW01000791.1:0-2745 GCF_003998455.1 Mesorhizobium sp. M7A.F.Ca.CA.001.08.2.1
CCCTTGACGGTCGAAACGGCATCGGCCGCGCGCAGCAGCGAAGCTTCGGAGAGATCGCTGGAATGGGCATAGCCGCTGGCTTCGCCGGCAACCGCGCGCAGGCCAAACCCTTGGTCGGTGTTGAAGTTGGCGGTCTTCAGCCGGCCATTGTCGAACATCAGCGCTTCGCTCTCGCTGTATTCGAGGAACAGCTCGCCGTCATCGGCGCCGTTGATGGTTTCGGCGACGATCTGCTTGATGCGATCGTCTGAAATGTCGAATTGGCCGATCAGGCTGTTCATGGCGCGTCCGTTCACAGGAGGAATGGGTCTTTGCCACGATGTAGGCGCGAAGGTGCGCCGAGACAATCGCTCAGCCGCATTGTGAAGACAAAAGCGGTTTGCCAGCAGACCGTCGACGTCACTTCTGGTTGATGAAGCCGGTGATGTCGCCGGGCTTTCAGGGGAGGGCGGCGAAGCCGTCGGCAAAACCCTTGAGGTCGACCGGGATGCCGATGCCTTCTTCCGGGGTCTGGAAGACAATGAAGGTGGCCGACGTGCCGGTCTTCAGCGTGTCGAGAAGCGGCTTCTCGAGGATAACCTCGGCATAGCAGCCGTCCTGGAAACAGCGCACGAAATAGGCGCGACCGATGTCCTTGCCGTCGACATTGAGGCCAAGCCCGTTGGGCAAAAGCACGCCGAGCGGCGCCAGAACGCGCAGGATCTCCGCCTTGTTGTCGGCGGTGCGCAGCACGACGACCGACAGTCCCATCTCCGGACGGTCCTCGGCGACGACGTTCTGCATCATCACGCATTGTTCCGAGGTGGCACCGGCCGGCGTGTCGCAGATGATCGACCATGCGCCATGCGTCGAGCGAACGGTACCGCTCGGTTGCGCGGCGTTCGCCGTGCCGGACACGATCGCGGACAAGCCGATGCCAGACAGGGCGGCGAAAAAGATGACCTTCGCCCAGTTTCTCGAAAACCGAGAGTTTCTCGAAAGCCAGTAATTCATGACGGCTCCATTGCGAATCACGGCACTTTAAGCCGCGCCAAAGCCAAGTAAAGGACGAGACCGCACCAGGTCTGCCCCGAAAAAGCCAATACGGCGCTTTTCCCTGCCAATTTCGCCCGAATTGCGACGTTCGGCACGTGCGCGCCGCGGGAATGCCGCTGTGGGTTCAATGTAGGCGATTCGGGGCTGCCGCGGCTGCCTCCAAAGGCACATCCGGGCTTGCGCGCAAAAATGCCGCACGGTTTCGTCCGCTCCTTTCTTGCGGAGGGAAAAAGAGTATGGTTTGAACCAGCTTGAAACTGTCGGGATTCCCGTCCCGGCATTGTTCGTTATTCTCGTGGGTACCACAGCGAGGAACTGGGAGACGATGAGGGCGATGAGAAATTTCCTGGCAAACGCCAAGGTTCCAGCAAGTGCCAAGTTTCTAAATGCTTGTGCCGCTATCACGTTTTTCGCCGGCGCATCCGCCCATGCCGACCAGCCCAAGAACTGGGAGACAACCTTCCAGGCGCCGGCGACCGACATGATGCGGCAGATCGAGTGGTTCGGGAACTACACAATGTGGTTCATCGTCCCGATCACCATCCTGGTGCTGATTCTTCTCGCCTATTGCATCATCAGATTCCGCGCGAGCGCCAACCCGGTTCCGTCCAAGACCAGTCACAACACGTGGATCGAGTTGATCTGGACGATCGGACCTGTCGTCATCCTGCTCCTCATCGCTATCCCCTCGTTCCAGCTGCTGACCGCGCAATACACGCCGCCGGAAGAAGCAAAGCTGACCGTCAAGGCGACCGGCAACCAGTGGAACTGGGACTACGAGTACCAGACCGACAACACGCTCTCTTTCAACTCCGCGATCCTCCAGGACACCGAACGCGCCGCTGCCGGCAAGGAGGACCGCAAGGTCTACCCGCGCCTGCTGGCCGTCGACAACGAGCTGGTCGTGCCGGTCAACACCATGACCCGCGTGCTCGTCACCGCGACCGACGTGATCCACTCCTTCGCCATGCCGTCGTTCGGCATCAAGATCGACGCCGTTCCTGGTCGCACCAACGAGACCTGGTTCAAGGCGGAGAAGGAAGGTATTTTTTACGGCCAGTGCTCGCAGCTCTGCGGCAAGGACCATGCCTTCATGCCGATCGCCATCCGCGTCGTCTCCGATGCGCAGTTCAAGACCTGGCTGGCGGCAGCCAAGACCGATCTGCCCGGCGCCAACAAGACGCTGATGGCCGAGGTCGACGGCCAGAACAAGGTAGCGGCCGCCGGCAACTGATGCCGCGGGTTAGCAAGATTTAGGGAACGGAGCGGAACATGGCAGACGCTGCAGCTCACGACGGGCACGACCACAAGCCTTATCACGGCTGGGTGCGCTGGGTTTATTCGACCAACCACAAGGACATCGGCACGCTCTACCTGATCTTCGCGATCATGGCCGGCATCATCGGCGGCGCCTTGTCGGTCGCCATCCGCATGGAGCTGCAGGAGCCTGGCATCCAGATCTTCAGCGGTCTGGCGCAGATGGTCTACGGCATGAACGGTGACGCCGCGATCGACGGCGGCAAGAGCATGTACAATGCCTTCGCCACCGCGCACGCCCTGATCATGATCTTCTTCATGGTCATGCCGGCGCTGATCGGCGGTTTTGCCAACTGGATGGTCCCGATCATGATCGGCGCGCCCGACATGGCGTTCCCGCGCATGAACAACATCTCCTTCTGGCTGCTGCCGCCGGCCTTCATCCTGCTGCTC
>NZ_RZPW01000792.1:0-2745 GCF_003998455.1 Mesorhizobium sp. M7A.F.Ca.CA.001.08.2.1
CCATAGCCGGTCTCGTCCAGGGCTTGGCCGAAGGCATCCATTTCGGCAAGAAGGCCGGGCTCGACATCGAGAAGGTGATCGAGGTGATTTCCAAGGGCGCCGCGGGCTCCTGGCAGATGGAGAACCGCCACAAGACGATGAACGCCGGCAAATATGATTTCGGCTTCGCCGTCGACTGGATGCGCAAGGATCTCGGCATCTGCCTGGCCGAGGCCGACCGCAATGGCGCCAGACTGCCGGTCACCGCACTCGTCGACCAGTTCTACAAGGATGTGCAGGCGATGGGCGGCAAGCGCTGGGACACGTCCTCGCTGCTCGCCCGTCTCGAAAAATAGGTCTCTGCCGTGGCAGAGCTCTCGCCTCAATCCAGTGCCGCGGAAATCGTCGCCCATCTTCGCGCCATCGGATCCGAGGAGAACCGCCTCGGCATGTTGCGCTACGGCATCAAGATCGACCGTGCGCTTGGCATCTCGCACGGTATGCAGCGGCAGATCGCCAGGAAGATCAAACGCAACCACGAGCGCGCCTTCGAGCTGTGGGACAGCGGCATCGTGGAGGCGCAGTTCATCGCTTCCGTCACGGCTGACCCGAAACGGTTTTCTGCTGGAGATGCAAGGAGATGGGCGGCGAGTTTCGACTCCTGGGACATCGTCGACGGTGTCTCGGATCTCTTTGTCGATACGGACGCCTGGAAGGAACTGATCGCCGAGTTCGCGGCCGACGAGCGGGAATTCGTTCGGCGCACGGCCTTTGCCATGATGGCCTGGTCTGTCGTCCACCGGAAGCAGGAGCCAGGGACGACCTTCCTCGCCTTCCTGCCGATCATCGAAGCGTATGCCGCCGACAGCCGCAATTTCGTGAAGAAAGCCGTTAACTGGGCGCTTCGGTCGATCGGCAAACGATCGATGGACATGCACGGTGCCGCCCTGGCTGTCGCCGAACGGCTGGCGCAGTCGACAGACAACACGGCGCGCTGGATCGGCAAGGACGCCGTACGGGAGCTGACCAATGCCAAGACGCTCGCGCGGATCGCCGCCAGGAAAGGCTGACGGCGCGTTCCGCCATGTCAGGATCTCCGACATGTGAAGTGGCTGCCGACATGTGATGCGGCTCGAGCGTTGACGTCTTTGGCAGCGGCGTCTTTACTTGAGGCTCAAAGGAAGCGGCCGATGAGCAATCCTCTAAAATCAACCCTGGCGCTCGCTGCCGCTTTGTTTGTGTCCGCTGCCGCCGATGCCTCGGCCGAGACTGCGCACATATTCTGGAAGGATCTGCGTCCGGCTACGCAATCCGCCGCCGAAAACGTCGGGCTGCCGATGATCGCGGCAAAATTGCCCGACCATGGCGAAACGCTGTCCGTCAATCTTCAGGACAAAAGCATTCAGCTAGCCGGCTACGCATTGCCGGTCGATCGCGACGGTGATCTTGTCTACCAGTTCCTGCTGGTACCCTGGACGGGTGCCTGCAGTCACATGCCGACGCCGCCGCCCAACCAGATTGTCTTGGTTACGCCGGCCCATCCCTACAAGATGTCCGAGGCCTATCAGCCTGTAGCGGTCACCGGCGCGCTGAAGCCGGACATGGAGAAGAGCCAGCTGTTCATCCTCGACGGCGTCAGCATCATCCAGTCTGGCTACAGCGTGCGCAAGGCAGATGTGGTGAGCGTCGAGACCGTGCCGGATACGATCACGCTGCCGGTGAACTCACCCTGGAGTTTCCTCAACAAAAAGAAGAACTAAGCGGGATGACTTTATGTGACGTTCAGCTCAGGCAGCGTTGGCACCCGATTCCTTGTCCAGAACCATGTAGTCGAGCGGGATTTCGGTCGTGTACTTGATCTGCTCCATGGCGAAGGACGACGACACGTCACGAATTTCGATCTTGGCAATCAGCCGCTTGTAGAAGGCGTCATAGGCGGCGATGTCGGGCACCACGACGCGCAGGAGATAATCGACGTCGCCGCTCATGCGGTAGAACTCGACCACCTCGGGAAACTCCTGGATGACTTCCGAGAAACGCCGCAGCCATTCATGGCTATGCGAATTGGTGCGGATCGACACGAAGACGGTGACGCGCACATTGACCTTTTCATGGTCGAGAATGGCAACGCGCCGCTTGATGACGCCCTCTTCCTCGAGCTTCTGGATGCGTCTCCAGCAAGGCGTCGTCGACAGCCCGACTTTCTTGGCGACATCGGCGACCGCGAGTGTCGCGTCCTCCTGCAAGAGGCGGAGAATTTTTCTATCGAGGCGATCCATATCGTGCTCCCAAGGGAATAGAATGCCTATACTCTGCCTTATCCAGGCCTTTCACAAGAAAGAAATTCTGCTGATCGGGCAAAAAGCGAGTGATTTCTTGCTGAAAGGTCAGCCGAGGCGATAGCGGATTTCCGAACGCAGAAAAGGCAGCAAATCCATTTCAAACCACGGATTCTTCTTCAGCCAGCCCGTGTTGCGCCACGAGGGATGCGGCAGCGGCAGCACTTTCGGACCGATGGAATTCTCCCAGATGGAGCGCCAGTCCATGACCGTTTCCGTCAGTGAGGGCCGGCGCGCCGCACCCATGTGCCAGGACTGCGCGTAGATACCGATCGTCAGCACCAGATCGATCCGTGGCATAGAGGCCATCAAAGGTGCGCGCCAGGCCGCCGCGCATTCGCGCCTCGGCGGCAGATCTCCCCCCTTGGCATCCTGGCCGGGAAAGCAGAAGCCCATCGGGACGATTGCGAATTTTTCGATGTCGTAG
>NZ_RZPW01000793.1:0-2736 GCF_003998455.1 Mesorhizobium sp. M7A.F.Ca.CA.001.08.2.1
GCATAACGCTGATCGCTTCACTATCTCGGTGCGAATTCCACCAGCGCCTTGACGAATTCTGCCGGTGCCTCGATCGGCAGGAATTCGCCGCAGTTGGCGATCATGTGACCTTGCAGGTTCTTTGCGCCAGACATCCTTAGACCTTCGAGGTAATCGTCGATCGATCCAAAATCCGCGTCGCCGCGGATATAAAGGATCGGAACTTCGATGCGCGCCGGGGCATTGGCCTCGGCATCCTGCTTGAACGCGCGATACCAATCAAAGCCGGCCTTAAGTGCCTCCGGCCTCGCATAGGCCTGCGTCAACGTCTCCCGCATTTCATTGGTCAATGCTTCGGGACGGCCGGCGAGCAGATCGAAGAAAAAATCGAAGTAGGCGCGTTGATGGCCCGTCACCAGCAACTCCGGCAACTCAGGCACCGCATGAAACGCAAAGTGCCAGATGCTCGGGTTTGCGACTACCTTCGTCCATGGATGAAGGCCGGGGATAACCGTATTCATCGGCACCGCGCCGACGATGCGACCGCCATGATGGCGAGCAGCAGCGAAGGCAATCATGCCGCCCACATCGAAGCCTGCAACGACGATGGATTTGGCCCCAAGCGCCTCGGCGGCTGAAATCACAATATCGGCAAGAACCTTCTTTTCCGCCGACGGCGGAGTGCCACGCGATTCACCGATCTCCGGAAGATCGAAAGCCAGCGTAAAGTATCGCGTGCCGAGTTCATCGAGCACACCATCATAGATTTTCCGGGAATGGGGCCAGCCGTGCAGAAGGATCAAGGCCGGTCGGCGCGGATCGCCGGCCGTGGATACCGCCAGCTGCATATCGCCTGCTTCGAGGGTCTGGACGAGCATCGTCTATCCATTTTCGGGAACTCAGAAGAAAACGAAGAGCGAACGAATAGGTTGCCGCACCAGTTCAGTCTGCGTCGCTCGCCGCTGTCCGTTCTCCAACGTCTGTGCTCAAGGACCAGCCCGCTTTCTGAGCCGGCTCGACCGTCACCAAGTAGGAGGAGGGGGCCATCCACCGGCCCTGTTGGTCCGCCTGCGGAACAAGCATTTAACCCTGGCGTTAGAATGCCGGGCGATCCCGCAACGGGCGAATGGGCAGTCGCGAAGTCGTCGCGGCGGTTTGCAATTAGGACAATGCAGGGAGATTCACATGCCGCTTACGGCCTTCGCACTCAATTGCTCGCTCAAAGCTTCGAACGACAGGGAAAAATCCTCCACCGATCGGTTGCTCGCCGATGTCCTGGCCGCGTTGATGCAATACGATGTGAAGGGCGAGATCGTGCGTGCGCTCAGCCACGATATCAAGCCCGGCGTGCTCTCCGACATGGGCGAGGGCGACGATTGGCCGAAACTCAGAAAGAAGATACTGGCGGCCGACATCTTCGTGCTCGGGCTTCCGATCTGGCTTGGCCAGCCCTCGAGTGTGGCCAAGCGCGTCCTGGAGCGGATGGATGCCTTTCTCGAGGAGACGGATGACAGAGGGCGAATGCCGGCAGCAGGAAAGGTGGCCCTGGTGGCCATCGTCGGTAATGAGGACGGTGCGCATCACTGCCACGCGGAATGCTTTCAGGCATTGAACGATGTCGGCTTCACCATCCCGGCCAATGGCGGGGTCTACTGGGTTGGCGAGGCGATGGAGGACGTCAACTATGTCGACCTGCCGGCAACTCCGGAAAAAGTCTCGGGTGCGATCGAAATGGCAGCCTCAAACGCCGCCCATCTCGCTGGATTGCTGAAAGACCGGGGCTACTCGGGCGTCTCGGGATGACCTTTGTTCGCCTAAACAACTTTGAGCGGCCAGACCTTGCAGCGTCGATGAGGTCTCAATCGGGAACAGGAAGGCTTGTAGCGAGTTCATATTCTCATCAGCCGGCGACCGCCGCTCCGTCTACACGGCGCGAAGCCGCAAACAGGAGAGCAAGTCATGGGTCTCGGCACAATTCTTATCATCATTCTGATTATCGCATTGCTTGGCGGCTTTAGTGGACTTGGCGGCGGGCCATTCTACGGCACCGGCTATTACGGGGGCGGCGGCCTCGGTCTTCTGCTGCTTATAGTCATAATCCTGGTTGTGCTCGGCCGTCTCTAGCCGAGTCCGCCATGCGGTGGCAGGATTGTATCACCTGCCGCTTGCGGTTCTCTCCGGAGTTGCTTTGAATCCATAGCAGTCCGGCAATGACGGTCCGCCCTCTGGAGGGCGGACCACTCGTCGGACATATCAGGTCAAAATCAGCACGATCTTGAACGTATCCGGATCAACGATGACGATCCGACCGTCCGCAAGCACGAAATACTCGTAGCTTTCGTAAGCGGGAACGATCTTGACGATACGAGCCGGCAGCCGATGCAGCCTGACCTTGTGCCGCGGAACTTCGACGCCGACGCTGATGTCAAAATTGACATTGGACACAGGCTCGACCTTCGTCTCCCGGATAATCTGAGTGACTTGGGTTTTCTGCTCCACCGTCACGTTGTTGATGGAACCGGTCGACGTCGTATCCTGTGTCGAGGCCTTGCCCTGGGCCTGCTGGTCGGTGGTGGTGCCGGCCTTGCCCTGAGCCTGCTCGTCGGTCTGCATCTTGGTCTTGCCCTGGGCCTGCTGGTCGGTGGTGGTGCCGGCCTTGCCCTGAGCCTGCTCGTCGGTCTGCATCTTGGCCTTGCCCTGGGCCTGCTGGTCGGTGGTGCTGCCCTTGCCCTGATCATGCTCATCGGTCTTCAGCTT
>NZ_RZPW01000794.1:0-2734 GCF_003998455.1 Mesorhizobium sp. M7A.F.Ca.CA.001.08.2.1
GCCGTGCAGGACCAGATCGATGGCGTCGTCAGCGGCAGATTCGATGCGGCGATGGCCGCGATCACGGTCACGGCCGACCGCGAAAAGGCCGTCGACTTCACGCAGCCCTTCTTCACGACCGGGCTCGGCATCGCGACGCCGCTCAACAACCAGCCGTCATGGCGGCCGGTGCTGCATGCCCTGACGTCGTTCGGCTTCCTGCAGGCGGTGCTGGCGCTGGTCATCATATCGGTGGTGGTCGGCGTCCTGATCTGGATGTTCGAACGCCGGCACAATGACGATTTCGGCGGCGGCGTCGCCAAGGGACTGTTTTCCAGCATGTGGTGGTCGACCATCGCCGCGACGCAGGCCAGCACCGGTGATTTCGGCCCGCGAACCGTGCCGGGGCGCGTGCTGGCCGCGCTCTGGATGATGGGATCGATCATCGCGATCGCGGTGTTCACCGCGGGTGTCACATCGGTGCTGACGGTGACGCAGATGGAAGGCATGGTGCAGGGCGAAAGCGATCTCGCCGCGGTCAGGGTCGGCGCGGTGCAGAGCTCGTCGACGGCGTCCTATCTGGATTCGACCCAGATCCGTCATCAGGACTTTGCCTCGATCCAGCAAGGCCTCAACGCGCTTCGCGCCGGCAAGATCGACGCGCTGGTGCACGACAAGCCGCTGCTTGGCTGGCTGGTCGGGCAGAATTACGCGACAAGCCTGCAGGTTCTCGATGCGGCGTTCGACCAGCAGCAATATGCCATTGCGCTGCCGCTCGGCAGCCCGTTGCGCAAGTCTCTCGATGTCGCCCTCCTGCAGACCATCGAAAGCGATTGGTGGAAGCAGGCCGTCTCCCAGTATCTGGGCGAGAAGTAGCCGGCAGCAATTTCAGCGGTGCTATGCGCTGGAAGAACCGCCGTCGCTATCCGAGAGTGGCGGCCTGTCTTTCAGGGATGGATGGTTGCTGTCACTGGTCCAGGTCGACCGGTGTCACGCCAAGAAGTTTCAGGGCATTGGCATAGGTCCGGATGCCTTGCGCCTGCTTGCGCTCGGCACAGAACCGGTTCGCCTTGTCCTGGAGTGCCGTTGCCTCGGCGATCTGGCTCGCACTGGCACCGGGTTTGGCTTTGGTCTGGATGGCTCCGTCGAGTTGAAGACCGAGCCGGCTGCAATATTCGCTCCGGGTGACCGCCGCATCCGACTGTGCGACCGCAAGCACGGCGAGCGAAATGCCTGTCAGGGCACCCATCCATCCGGTCGAACGTCGTTGCATGTTTCGGGACCATTTCTTCGCGTTGTGCCGCAGGCCGCGTGACCGCCGCGAGGGTGGTTATGACAGGAGATGTTTTCGCGAGTTTTTCCCGGATGTTGAATCTTGTTTCTGGAGTGTGTCTCGCGGTGAAGCTGCCAATCTCCCCCACGAGGGGGGAGATCGGCGGTGTGCGGCGCTTGCGCCTCTTCCTTTGCGGCTATCCTTCGCGTAAGGCGCCGGGCAAATCGTTTCACGCAAGCAAAATTCCCCGGACACCGCATGATCAGACTTGAAAGCATCAGCAAGCAGAATGGCCGTCAGCTTGTCTTCATCGAAGCGTCGGCGTCCCTGCAGAAGGGCGAGAAGGTCGGCCTCGTCGGGCCGAACGGCGCCGGCAAGACGACGCTGTTTCGCATGATCACCGGCCAGGAGCAGCCAGACGAAGGCCAGGTGCAGGTCGATCGCGGCGTCACCATCGGCTATTTCAGCCAGGATGTCGGCGACATGGAAGGCCACAGCGCTGTCGCCGAAGTGATGAACGGCGCCGGGCCGGTCAGCGAAGTCGCGGCCGAGATGGCAGCGCTCGAGGCGGCCATGGCCGATCCCGAGCAGGCCGACCAGATGGACGAGATCATCGAAAAATACGGCGAGGCGCAGCACCGCTTCGAGGAACTCGACGGTTATGCGCTGGATGGCCGCGCCCGCGAAGTGCTGGACGGTCTCGGCTTTTCGCAGGAGATGATGGACGGCGATGTCGGAAAGCTGTCCGGCGGCTGGAAGATGCGCGTGGCGCTGGCCCGCATCCTGTTGATGCGGCCCGACGCCATGTTGCTCGACGAGCCGTCGAACCATCTCGACCTGGAGAGCCTGATCTGGCTGGAATCTTTCCTGAAGAACTATGACGGCGCGCTGCTGATGACCTCGCACGACCGCGAGTTCATGAACCGCATCGTCAACAAGGTGGTCGAGATCGACGCCGGTTCGCTGACCGCCTATTCCGGAAACTACGAATTCTACCAGCAGCAGCGGGCGATCGCCGATAAGCAGCAGCAGGCTCAGTTCGAGCGCCAGCAGGCGATGCTGGCCAAGGAGATCGCCTTCATCGAGCGCTTCAAGGCGCGTGCCTCGCATGCCGCGCAGGTGCAGAGCCGGGTGAAGAAGCTGGACAAGATCGACCGCGTCGAGCCGCCGAAGCGCCGCCAGACCGTGTCCTTCGATTTCCTGCCGGCGCCGCGCTGCGGCGAGGATGTCGTGACGCTGAAGAACGTCCACAAGGGCTATGGCAGCCGCAGCATCTATGAGGGGCTCGATTTCCAGGTCCGCCGCCGCGAGCGCTGGTGCATCATGGGCGTCAACGGCGCCGGCAAATCGACGCTTCTGAAGCTGGTCGCCGGCGCTTCCGAGCCCGACACCGGCACGGTCGCGCGGGGCCCAAGTGTCAAGATGGGATATTTCGCCCAGCACGCCATGGAGGTGCTGGAAGGCGAGCGCACTGTGTTCCAG
>NZ_RZPW01000795.1:0-2728 GCF_003998455.1 Mesorhizobium sp. M7A.F.Ca.CA.001.08.2.1
CGCCGGCATCTCGGACGTCTCGGGCGGGCGCGTGCTGCCGGTCGTCGGCGGCGTGCTGATCCGCGACAAGGCCGGTGCCGTCATCGGCGCCGTCGGCATTTCAGGCGACACGTCGGACAATGACGAAGCCGCGGCAATCGCCGGCATCGAGGCCGCCGGTTTCACCGCCGATCCGGGGTGAGGTCGGGAACTTCGTCATCCGCGGGCGGAGCAGGAGCGAGGCTCCGTCGCGCAGACCCGAGGATCCATTCCGTAACATCAGCCGTAGAGTGCAGCGGAGCAGAATTCTGGACCGCTGAAACGCTCACGTGTCGCGGCTTGGACCCTGGGGTCTGCGCCGCGTCGCTACGCTCCTTGCTACGCCCTGGGATGACGACGTTAGGGGCGTTTGCGCCAACTGTCAGCGCAAGCGCCCGTCAAACTTCCGCCTTCCGCGCCGGGGACCTAATTCAAATTGATGTCCCGGCTGGCCGACCGCATCGACACCGCGAATCCGGCCAGCACGTCGAACAGCGCGATGACCATCAGGGTGAAGAAGACGGAATGGGCCGCACCCTTCACCAGCAGGAACTCGACCAGGAAGGCCACGAAGACCAGCGTCGACAGAAGATGGTCCATGATCGAGGCATTGGTGGTGCGCACCGACTTCGCCATTTCGAGGAACAGGAAGATCAGCCCGATCAGCACCATCAGATCGCCAAGCGTCATCGAGAACACGCCACCCGACATCATGCTGAATGAGAAGACCTCGCTTGCCCACGGATCGTCACCGCTGCCGAATATTCCCAGCAGTCCGAGATTGTAGAGCACGAAAGGCACGATCAGCAGCGGAATGGCACCGAACATCTGGCGTCTCCATGTGGGGGCAATCCTTTGTAGAATGCGCCACAGGCACGCCGTCAAGATGTTTCGATGGCAGCGTTGAACACGGTCGAAGACCGCACGCAACAACAATGTCAGCCGGTTGCCTGCAACGATTGCCGCCCACGCGTCGAGATGCGCGCTACCCCGCCCCCCAAACGCAAAAGGACCGGCCACTGGCCGGTCCTTTTGGAATTCAAACCTTTGGAAGGCTGGTCTCAGCTTTCCTTGGGCGTCAACACCTGGCGACCGCGATACATGCCGGTCTTCAGGTCGATATGGTGCGGACGGCGCATTTCGCCGGAATTCTTGTCCTCGACATAGGTCGGGGCCTTGAGGGCGTCGGCCGAGCGGCGCATGCCGCGCTTGGACGGAGAGGTTTTACGTTTCGGAACGGCCATGGATATGCTCCACTACATGGTCAAAAGCCCCGCCCGCCCTCGTGAAAGGGCCATGTCGGGGCCTAAATCTGAGAAAGTCGGGTGCCTATACACGCCCTGTGCCGTTTTGGCCAGCACTGGCGCGAATTTTTTTGGATCGGCTAGCGGAGACAACCGACATAGGCGCCCGAGCGGCCGGCTCGCCGCTCGATCAGATTGGCAAGCCGCCTCAGGCCAGGCCCGGGCTTGGCCGGATTGCGGGCGATCGGATTTGGCAAAGAGACCGCAAGCAGGGCGGCCTGCCGTCGCGACAGCTGTTTTGCCGAGACGCCGAAATGGTGCTGTGCCGCGGCCTCGATGCCGTAGATGCCCGGCCCCCACTCGGCGATGTTGAGATAGATTTCCATGATGCGCCGTTTCGACATCACCGCATCGAAATAGACGGCCAGCGGCAATTCGACCACCTTGCGCACCGAGCCCAGCGGCCGCGACCAGAGATACAGGTTCTTGACCGTCTGCATGGTGATGGTCGAGGCGCCGCGCGTCGCTTCGCCGGCCAGCGCATCGTCGACGACGCCTCTCAGCTCGCCGAGATCGACGCCACGATGAAAGCAGAACTGCCCGTCCTCCGACATGATGACGGAATTGGCCAGCACCGGCGACACGTCATCGATCGACACCCAGCGGCGGTCGTAACCGGAGAAGGTCGCCAGGTCCTTCAGCATCAGCGTCGAGACAGGATGCACGAAGAACGGCAGGTACAGAAACGTCAGCACGACCGGAATCAAAGCCAGCACCGCGGCCACGACGATGCCGCGCCGGACCCAGCGCTTGAGACCACGGCGGTTTACGCCCCGCGATCTCGTCGCCATGTCCAGCTTTTCGGTTTCATGATCGACGATCGGTTCCGCCAAGCCGCCCAACCCGTGCCAGAGAGCTCGTTTTGAAACGCGCTCCTGTGAGTCATGTGACGGTGTTTTCGAGAACCGGAGCGGAGCGTACATTAGAGTACGCAAGCACCGGAAGCGCAGAAAACGCCCTCAGATGACCGCAGGAGTAGAGTTTCCGAACGGGCTCATACTGCTCCGGCATAATGGCGCTTGCCTTCTTGCGCAACGTCTGAGTGTCGGCTACCGGTCCCGGCCATGACGAATGACGACCAAATGGCGTTCGAAATGGCGCTGATCAGGCGGGCAGCCGCCGTCGAGGTGCTGCTGCGGCGACTGCTCGACGACCGCGCGCTTTCGGGCGAGATCGCCCGGCCGGACCGGCTGATGGCGGCGATGCGCCATGGCGTGCTGAACGGCGGCAAGCGCCTGCGGCCCTTCCTGGTCATGGAAAGTGCCGCCCTTTTTTCCGCCGACGGCGAGGCGGCACTGCGTGTCGCCGCCGCACTTGAATGCGTGCATTGCTATTCGCTGATCCACGACGATCTGCCCGCCATGGACGACGACGACCTGCGTCGCGGCCAGCCGACCGTGCACAAG
>NZ_RZPW01000796.1:0-2716 GCF_003998455.1 Mesorhizobium sp. M7A.F.Ca.CA.001.08.2.1
TCGATCGACGGGCTGATCGCCGGCGTCGGCGCGCTGGAAGGCATGGCACCGGGCGCAAAAATCTATCACGCCCGCGCCTTCGAGGGCGGCAAGTCGACCATGGACGTCATCCTGTCGGCGCTCGACTGGGCGGCGGAACAGGACGTGCGCATCATCAATATGAGCTTTGTCGGGCCGAAGAACGATTTGCTCGGCGTCGCCTGCCGCAATGCCCGCGCGCTCGGCATGGTGCTGGTCGCCGCAGCCGGTAACAACGGGCCGAAGGCGCCCTATGGCTATCCGGCCGCCTTCGATGGTGTCGTCGCGGTGACCGCCACCGATGCCAAGGACGGGCTGATGCCGCAGGCCAATCGCGGCGCCTATGTCTTCATCTCGGCACCCGGCGTCGAGATGGTGGCGCCGAGCGGCGCCGGCTCGGATCTGGTCACAGGCACCTCGTTTGCCGCGGCGATCGTGAGCGGCGCCATCGCCAATCTCATCCATGCCGCGCCCGATCGCTCGGCCGACGACATCGAAAAGGCGCTCGCGGCAACGGCCAGGGATCTCGGTCCCAAGGGACGCGACAATGATTTCGGCTACGGCCTGCTGGACATCAAGGCGGCGGCAAAGGACTAGTCTGCGACAGTCCAAGCGGCGGCCTGCGGGGGACGCACCAGAAAATAGAACGCGACGATGTGCGTGATCATCAGCAGCGGCACGTAGATGATCGGGATCGCGTAGGTGGCGCCCAGTTCGCCCGCACGCTGGGGGAGGCCGACCTGGATGGCGTGGTAATAGTCTACGATCAGATCAACCGTCCCGACCAGATTGAAGGCGACGACGAGCGCCCAGAAGAGCCGAGGTATCCTTGCCGTGAGCAGCGCCAGCATGGCCAGCACTCCTGTTGCAAGGTCGCCGTAGGCAGCAAACACGGCAAAGCCGGCAGGCAAATCGGGGCTGACGACACCCGGAACGAGGAAGACCAGCCCGAAGAAGCGGAAGCTGTGCAGAGTGGCAACAGCGCGTTGCGCCGCGACCCGGTCCATCGATCTGAGCCACGGCAAACCGTATACAGCGAAGCAAAGCAGCCACGCGACATAGCCCAGAACAAGATGGATTTGGAATAGGACTTCGGTGGACATCTGGCCTCCTCTCGACAATTGGTTCATGCGGCCTCGAACACTGCGGTCAGGATACCGAGCCGACCTTGCATAAGATTTCGTCCGAGGTTGGCCGCAAGCTCAGCGAAGTCCGGTCCCATCACCACGCCGAGATTGGGCGAAGGCGGCGGCCCCGACGCGCGCAACTGTGCGAACCACGCCTTGGCGGCGTCGGTGTCGTCTTGCCATGCCAGCATGCGGAAGCTGGCCGGTTCGATCGCCTCGCGCGTCGCACCGGCTGTTAGGAGAAAGCTCGTCGCCGGCGTTCTCGCCCAGGGAAGCGGATAGTGCGGCTCGCCTCCAGACAACACGACGTCGTATGTGGCAAACCTGCCGCCTGGCTTCAGCACGCGCCGAATCTCGCTGTAGAGCAGCGTCCGGTCAGAGATGTTCATCGCCACGTGCTGCAACAGCACCGCGTCGAAACGGCCATCGTCGAATGGGAGCTCCAATGCGCTGGCGGTCTGGAACGACAGCTGCCCGCTCTGTCCCGTGCGCTCGGTCAGATAGCGCGCGGCATCCACGAAAGGCTCGCTGAGATCCACGCCAGTAACCCGGCAGCCATAGGTCGCAGCCAGAAAGCGCGCCGGCCCACCGACGCCCGAGCCGACGTCCAGTATCGACATGCCGGCAGCGATCCCCGCCAATTGGGCAAGCTCGGCGGTGGCAGCTAGCCCACGGGTGTGAAACTGGTCGAGAACGCCCAATTGTTGGGGCGTGAGGAGCTGGTCCTCCGGGCCGAGGGCAGCCAACACCGTCTTCAGCCGCTCGGTCAGGCCCGTCGCGCGATAATGGTCCCGTACCCCTTCAAGTTCATCGGTCATCGCATGATGTCTCCTAGGTTCAGCTCATACCTAGGCCCACTTCCATAATTCGACTACCCGGCGTAATAACAACAACCTATGAAGCAGAACTACACAGTCCGACATGGTGCGCTGGAGGGCATCGAGGCGTTCCTGGCTGTCGCCAGGCACCGCAACTTCCGCCGCGCCGCAGCGCAACTCGGCGTGACACCGCCCGCCGTGAGCCAGGCGGTGCGCGCGCTGGAGGCACGCATGGGTGCGGCGCTGTTCGTCCGCACGACACGGAGCGTCGGCTTGACCGAGCCTGGCCAGCGGTTCCTCGATCGTGCCGGCCCTGCTTTCGAAGAACTCGTCGCGGCCGGCGAGGCCGTGCGTGACATCGGCCAACGGCCGACCGGTCTGCTGCGCCTGTCCGTGCCCCGCGCCGTCGTGCCGTTGATCCTGGAGCCGATGATCGCGTCGTTCTGCCGGGCTTACCCCGAGATCGAGCTGGAGATCGCCGCGAGCGACGAGATGGTCGATCTCGCGGCCGGCGGGTTCGATGCCGGCATCCGTCTCGGCCAGTTCATTGCGGTCGACATGGTCGCGGTGCGGCTAACCCCATCGTTTTCGTTCGTGGTCGTCGGCAGCCCTGACTATCTCAAACGCCACGGCCGCCCCGAACGCGTCGATGATCTGCGCAACCACGCCTGCCTGCGCTTGCGCCGTTCGAACGGCGCCATAGCGCCCTGGGCTTTCGTCGACGGCAACGAGGCGATCGAGGCGATGCTCTCA
>NZ_RZPW01000797.1:0-2716 GCF_003998455.1 Mesorhizobium sp. M7A.F.Ca.CA.001.08.2.1
AGGAGTACTTCGCAATGCGCAAGATCATTGTTTCGACGGCCGCCGCTGCCCTTCTCGCTTCCGGTTCGGTGGCGTTCGCCGCCGTCAAGCACACCACCGGGACGATCAAGACCTTTGACACGACGGCCATGAGCCTGGTCCTCGACGATGGATCGTCTTTTACGCTTCCCAAGACCTTCAAGGATCCTGGCCTGCAGGTCGGTGAAAAAGTCCGTGTCTCATGGGACATGAGCGGCAAGAAAAAGATTGCCGAGGCTGTCAAGATCGCCAAGTGAAGGCCTGCCCGCCAAAACGGGACGAGACGATGTCTGGCCCTGTTTCGGGGTAGTGTTTAGAGGGCGGAGCGATGCTGCTCCGCCCTTTTGCCGTTGACGGCAACCAATACCACCCCATCTGTGTTATGCTTCTCACCCGTTCGCGGTCCGCGGTTTCAACCCTGGAACCGGACATGAGCCAAAAAAAGTGCCGGAGCCTCGACCAGGCTCCACGGAGGAAAAGGAGAAATCTCATGAAGGAATTTCACTGCGGGTCGCTCGTGCCCGGCTGTGACTGGCACACACGTGCCGACGAGGAAGCCGAGGTCATGCGCCGTGCCGTCGAGCACATGCGCGAGACACATGGCGAGACGGTCATCCGCGAGACGATGATCGAGGCGATCCGTTCGCGCATCGAAAAGACCCGCGACGCGGCCTGATCTACCCGGCCTGCAAGGCTTCGGCGGCGCGCTTGAGGAGCGCGTCGCGATCAGGGGCAAACCCGGCTTCGACCCATTCCGCTTCGAGATTCCTCAGGATTTCGCCGAGTTTCGGGCCTGGAGTTGCGCCGAGCGCCGTCAGATCGGCACCTTTCAGCGGAAACAACGGCTTTTCCCATTTGGTGGCGAAGCCAAGCAGGCGCGAAAAGCCACCGGCTTCGAGCAGCGCCTCATTGTCCTCGACGGCGCGCATCCTGGCTGCCGCAAGCGACAGCCGCAGACGGTCGACAAACCCCTGCCGGTCGCCGCGATAGAGCCTTTTTGCCAGTTCGCCCTCGGTCGTCTTCGGCTCGACGGCGGTGGCGAGCGCCCAGTGGCGCAGGCGATCCGCTTCGGCGGTCGAGAGTTTGAGCCGCTCGGCGAGCGACTTCATGCGAGCGGCATCGGGCGGCACGATCGCTTCCAGTCTGAGCAGCGGGTCGGGTGCCCAGCCCAGATCCTTGCCGGCCTTGGCCAACCCATGGATGGCATCGATACCCCATTTCTCGCTTTCCGGCAGCGCCGCGGTCAAGACACCTGCCTGCCGCATCCAAAGCAGCGCCCGTGACGGATCGGGCGCCGACAAAAGTTTCTTCAGTTCCGACCAGATGCGCTCGGACGAAAGCTGGGCCAGCCCTTCCTTCAGACGGGCGCAGGCTTTCAGCCCCTCGGCGTCCGGCCGTCCGTCGCCGTACCAGGCGAAGAAGCGGAAGAAGCGCAGGATGCGCAGGTAGTCTTCGCGAATGCGCGCTTCCGGGTCGCCGATGAATCGCAGCCGGCGCGCCTCGATGTCGGCAATGCCGCCGACCAGGTCGACCACCTTGCCATCGGCCTCGGCATAGAGCGCGTTGATGGTGAAGTCGCGCCGCTCGGCATCGAGCTTCCAGTCGCGCCCGAACGACACTTTCGCGCGCCGCCCGTCGGTTTCGATATCGGCGCGCAAGGTGGTGATTTCATAGGGCTTTCCACCGGCAACCACGGTGATTGTCCCATGCTCGATACCGGTTGGCACCGCCTTGAACCCTTCCGCTTCGGCGCGGCGGAGGGTTTCCTGCGGCAGGCAGGTGGTGGCGATGTCGATGTCGGCGACCGGCTGGCCCATCAGTGTGTTGCGCACCGCGCCGCCGGCGACTCGCGCCTCTTCACCGCCTTCGGCCAGTGCGAACAGCAGGCGCTGCAGATGCTTGTCGGTGAGCCAATCGGCCCTGCCCGCGATCGAGACACTCACGCATAGAGCCTTTCATAGAGAGTACGAAGGATGCCGGCGGTGACGCCCCAGATGCGCCGGTCGCCGTAAGGCATGTCGTAGAAGAACCATTCGAGATCGTTCCATATACGGCTGTCGCGCTTGTGGTTGGCCGGGTCCATCAGGAAGCGCAGCGGCACTTCGAAAGCGGCATCGACCTCGTCTGCGTTGAGCGTCAGTTGGAAACCGGGCCGCACGATGCCAAGCACCGGGGCGATGCGGTAGCCGCTGCCGGCGACATAGTCGGGCATGCGGCCGATGATCTCGATGCGATCTCGGCCAAGCCCGATCTCCTCGAAGGTCTCGCGCAGCGCCGCCGCCTCAGGGCTCGGATCGGTCGGATCGATAGTGCCGCCGGGAAAGGCCACCTGCCCCGAATGGCTGCGCAGCTTTTCGGCCCGTTTGGTCAGAAGAACCGTCGCATCGCCCTCATGATCGACCACCGGGATCAGCACCGCGGCATTGCGCAGCGCCTTGCCCTGGTTGAGGCGCGGATGGCCGGGGTTGAAGCGATGGTCGCCATAGTCGTCGTCGCCTGCATGCGCATCGGGCTGCACGGCAAAGCGCGCGCGAAAATCCGCGGATGAAAACGGCGCCGGCGTCGCCTGGTCCATCACGCGCTCAACCGCTTCAACTGGTCCGCCGGCATGATCGGGAACACGGCGCCCTTGGAGCGCACCGCGAACATCGTCTCGCCGTCGATTTCGATCTCCTCGCCATGCCCGACCAGTTCATAC
>NZ_RZPW01000798.1:0-2716 GCF_003998455.1 Mesorhizobium sp. M7A.F.Ca.CA.001.08.2.1
AAGGCAGCGTCAGCGCGGCAGGGATGGCAAAACTGTTCGACGACACGCGTGGCACGATCTCGTCCAAAGGCACGATTGCGGGCAAGAGGATGGTGCCGCAGGCATTCCGCGCCGATTACACCTCCGGCAAGAAGGCATCGGTGGTCGACATCCGCTTTGCCAATGGCAGGGTCACCTCGACGCAGGTCGTCCCGGCGCCGGGCAAGCGCGACCCCAAGAGTTGGGTGCCGCTCGGTGCCGGCGACCTGGCATCGGTGCTCGATCCGATGGCTGCCACCGTCATCCATGCCGACAGCCTCGACCAGGTCTGCGGCCGCACAGTAAAGTTCTACGACGGCGAGATGCGCGCCGATCTGACGCTGACCTACGCTTCGAAGGGCACGATCTCGGTGCCGGGCTACAAGGGCGACACGGTTACCTGCCGGATGGGCTTCGCGCCGGTGGCTGGCTATCGCAAGGGCCGCAAGGCGCTCAACTATCTCAAGAACAAAAGCCGCATGATGGTGACGTTTGCACCGCTCGGCCAAACCGGCGTATATGCGCCGATCCATGCCACGGTGGGCACGCAGATCGGCACCCTGACCATCAGCGCCGGACGTTTCGAAGCGGTACAATAGCCAGGCGCAGAATTGGCGCGCCACTGGAGACAGAATGGGGCGCGCAACACTGATCGGCTTTTCGGCGGTCGCCATGTGGGCGCTGCTCGCACTGCTCACCGATGCGTCGGGCCAGGTGCCGCCGTTCCTCTTGTCGGCGATCACCTTCTCGATTGGCACCGGTGTCGGGCTGGTCGCGCGGCTGTTCATGCCGGCACCCGACAAGAGCCAGAGGATACCGCCGCAGGTGTGGCTGATCGGCATTGCCGGGCTGTTCGGCTACCACTTTTTCTATTTCACCGCGCTGCGCAATGCGCCGGCTGTGGAGGCGAGCCTGATCGCCTATCTATGGCCTTTGCTGATCGTGCTCGGCTCGGCGCTGATGCCGGGCGAAAAACTGGCCTGGAACCATGTCGTCGGCGCGCTGCTCGGCCTTGCCGGCACCGTGCTGATCGTCACCAAGGGCGGGGGCCTCGCCTTCGACGCCCGTTACGCCTTCGGCTATGCGATGGCCGCCGTTTGTGCCGTGCTGTGGTCGTCCTATTCGCTGTTGTCGCGGCGCTTCCCGTCGGTGCCGACCAGCATCGTCACCTGGTTCTGCGCGGCGACCGCGGTGTTGTCGCTCGCCTGCCACCTGGCGCTGGAACAGACGGTTCTGCCTGACGGTGCCGGCCAGTGGCTGGCCGTGCTCGGCCTTGGCCTGATGCCGGTGGGGGCGGCCTTCTATGCCTGGGACATCGGCGTCAAGCGCGGCAATATCCAGGTGCTGGGTGCTGCAAGCTACGCCGCACCGCTGTTGTCGACGCTGGTGCTGATCGCGGCCGGCGTCGCCGAGCCGTCGCTGCGCATCCTCGCCGCCTGCGTGCTCATCACCGGCGGGGCCGCACTTGCAGCGAAGTCGCTGTTTCTGCGCAAACCGGCGGCTGAGAGCGGAGCCAGGGCATCCCAAAGCGGAGCCGGGGCATGACGATGCCGTTTGCCGGCGGCATCGACGCAAATGCCAATGCGACACTGATCTTTTCGCTGGCGGCGGCGGTGATCTACGCCTTTACGCTTGGCATGCCACCAACGCTCGCCCGCTCGGCGGCAAAGACGCTCGCCGTGGCGATGCTTGCCGTGCTGGCCGGGCTGCAGGGCGGCCCACTGCTGCTGGCCGCCGCGCTCGCCCTCAGCGCCGTTGGCGACGCATTCCTGTCGCGCGACGGTGAAAAGGCCTTCCTCGGCGGGCTGGCCAGTTTTCTTGTCGCCCACATCGTCTATGTCGCGCTGTTCCTGCGCAGCGGTGGCGGGTTGGGGGTGCTTGGCGCCGAGTCGTGGCGCGGAGCGATCGCGCTCGCCATGGCGGTGTTTGCGGCCGTCATGCTGGCGGCGCTGTGGCGGCGCGTCGGTCCCGGCCTGCGTATCCCGATCGCCGTCTATGTCGCTGCGATCCTGGCAATGGGTATCTCGGCGCTGACCACCAGCAACGTCTCCGTGATCGGCGGCGCGCTGTTGTTCATGGCATCCGACGGGCTGCTCGCCACGGAGAAATTCCTGGTGGCCGCCATCTCGCCGCACCGCGCCTGGATGCGCTTCGCCGTCTGGGCGCTGTACTACGCCGCCCAACTCGCGATCACGCTTGGGTCCCTGCTATATCCGGGCTCTTATTGAGCTACGGTTGTTTCGGCTGCCAGCCGGGTGCTGCCAGTTCGAAGGCGGCAAACTCGAAGCCCGGCGCGACGGTGCAGCCGACCAGCGTCCATTCGCCGAGGCTGCGCGCCGATTGCCACCGGCCCGCCGGCACGACGATCTGCGGCCGCTCACCGGCTGCGAGATCGATTCCAAGCACCTGCTCCACAACGGTGCTGCCTTCTTCCCACATTGCCAGTGCCAGCGGGGCGCCGGCATGGAAATGCCAGACCTCGGCGGCGTCCTTGACCCGGTGCCAGGCCGAAACCTGATGCTCCTCAAGCAGGAAATAAATGGCGGTCGAATGGCCGCGCGCGCCGCCAGTGCCATCGCGAAAGGTCTCGGCATACCAGCCGCCTTCCGGATGCGGCTTCAGCCCGAGCGTCGCGATGATTTCGGCGGAGCTGGTCATGGCGTCGACGATATCACGGGCTCTAGAAGTTGTCCTTGCG
>NZ_RZPW01000799.1:0-2714 GCF_003998455.1 Mesorhizobium sp. M7A.F.Ca.CA.001.08.2.1
GTCGAGGCGGCATTCGCCACTGTCGAGGTCGACCGCCGCGCGCTGTGGACGCGGGCCGGTGCGTTTTCCGGCGGCAACCAGCAGAAGATCGCCATCGCCAAGTGGCTGGTGGCGCAGAGCCGCATCCTGCTGTTGTTCGATCCCACCCGAGGCATCGACGTCGGCACCAAGCACGAGCTTTATGTGATGATGCGAAACTACGTGGCTTCGGGCGGTTCGATCCTGCTGCACTCGACGGAGATCCCCGAACTCGTTCACCAATGCGACAGGGTGCTGGTCCTCTATGACGGGCGCATCGCCGCCGAACTCGAAGGCGACGCCATCACCGAACCGGCCATCATGCGCCCGGCGCTCGGCCATGCCGGGGAAGCCGCCGCATGAGCAGCGCAGCAGCCTCATCCCCTGTTCCCGGCGGCTTCGGACTGCGCCGTGCGCTGGTGCGCAATCGCGGCGCGCTGATCGCCGCGGCCGTCCTGGCGATCCTGCTCTTCGTCGTCGACTGGATCAGCGCCGGGCCGCTGACCTATTTCGATGTGTCGTTCCTGTCGAGCGGCGGCGCCACCTCGGCGCTCGCGGCGATCGGCCAGACGATCGTGATCCTGTCGGGCGGCTTCGACCTGTCCGCCGGCGCGGTGATATCGCTGGTCAATGCCGTGCTGGCATCGAGCATGGATCCGATGGCGCCAGGCGCAAGCATCCTTCTGTGGACCACCGTCGGCATCGGCGTCGGCATGGCGGTGGGCGCCTTCAACGGCTTCTTCATCGCGGTGCTGCGCATGCAGCCGATCGTGGTGACGCTGTCGACCATGTTCATCCTGCAAGGCGTCACGCTGCTGGTGATGGACAAGCCCGGCGGCTTCGTGTCGCCCGATCTCGGCACCTTCTATCTCGGCGACGCGATCGCCGGCTGGCTGCCGATGCCGCTGGTGGTGATCGGTGTCGTCCTGCTCGCCTGGTTCTGGCTGAAGGGAACCCGCTTCGGCACAGCACTCTACGCGCTTGGCAGCGATCCGGAGTCGGCCGCTTCCGTCGGCATCAATGTCGTTCTGGTGCGCTTTGCCGTCTATGTCATCGCCGGCGGCTGCTATGGCCTTGCCGGCGTGTTCATCAGCGCCCAGACCGGCAGCGGCGATCCGCTGGTCGGCAATCCGCTGCTCTTGTCGATGTTCGCGGCGGTCGTCGTCGGCGGCACGCGCCTCGGTGGCGGGCAGGGCGGTCCGGTGGGCTCTGTCTTCGGCGCCTACATCCTGATGATCGTGGTGAACATCCTGCTGGTGCTCAACGTATCGGCCTATTATGCGACCATCGCCGAAGGCACCATTCTGGTGCTGGCAGCACTTGCCGGCTCGATCTCGCATGCATCGGTGCTTGCCGTGCAACTGCGCGCCGCGCGTGCCCGGCTCGCCGCCTGGCGCGCCGGCATATTGCCCTCGCAGCTCGAGCGCGTGGACCGGCGTCTCAAGATCGCCGAGCCAGCCCATGCCCAGCGCAGTCCGGCATCGCCGCGCCCTGCCTTCCATCTGCGCAATGCGGAAACGCTGCGCTATGCGCTGCCGGCCTATGTCTGCCTGCTGCTCATCGTGCTTGTCACCCAGATCTGGCTCGGCCGCGCCATCCTCAATCCGGGGTACTGGAATTCGCTGCTGGTGCTATCGTCCTTCCTAGCCGTCCTGGCGCTCGGACAGGGAACCGTCATCCTGACCGGAGGCCTCGATCTCTCCGTGCCGTGGACGATCGGCATCTCCGGCATCATCCTGGCGGGCATGGTCAACGGCTCCGACGCCGCCCTTGTCTACGCCTTGCCGGTCGTCTTGGTGATGGCCTGCGCCATCGGCTTCGCCAATGGTTTCGGCATCGTCTATCTCGGCATCTCGCCGATCGTCATGACGCTCGCCACCAACGGCATTCTGCAAGGCTGTGCGCTGCTCTATTCGCAGGGAACGCCGGCCGGGTTTTCCTCGCCGATGCTGCGCTGGGTCATGACGGCCAAGCTCGCCGGCCTGCTGACTCCAATCGTGCTGCTGATGGTCGTCTTTGTCGTCGCAGCGGTACTCCTGCTTGGCCGCACCCCGTTCGGAAGGCGCGTCTACGGCATCGGCAACGGGCTGCGCGCGGCGCGCTTGTCGGGCATCGGCGTCGAGCGCACGCTGATCCTGGTCTACATGCTTTCGGCCGTCTGCGCGGCTGTTGTCGGCGTCATGCTGACCGGCTTTTCGGGTCAGGCGAGCCTCGGCATGGGCGACGACTATCTATTGCCGTCGATCGCCGTGGTGGTGGTCGGCGGCGCGCTGATCACCGGCGGGCGCGGCCACTATCTCGGCATGCTCGGCGGCGTGTTGTTGCTGACGGCACTGCAGATGCTGCTCGCCGGCACCACGCTTCCCTATGCCACGAGGGCAATTCTTTACGGACTGGTCGTTCTGGGCGCCGTCATGGCGCTGCGCGAACGGCGGCTGCAATGAGAAGGACAGGACCATGAGCACAAGGGCGCCGGCATCGGCGGACGAATTTTTGACCGGGCTGAAAGGCCAGCGCGTGCTGGTGACGGCGGGCGCAGGCGGCATCGGGTTTGCCATAGCCGACACGCTGTCACGCCTCGGCGCCCGCATCGTCGTCTGCGACGTTTCCGACGAGGCGCTGGCCGCTGCTCCCAGCAAGATCGACCTGGTCGCGGCGGTCAAGGCCGACGTCTCGCGCGACGAGGACGTCGGCCT
>NZ_RZPW01000079.1:0-13151 GCF_003998455.1 Mesorhizobium sp. M7A.F.Ca.CA.001.08.2.1
CAGGAACTCGACCCAACCCTGGATGCCGAACAGCCTGTTCCAACCCTTGGCGATCGAAATGCGCGAGAGTTGCGGCCGGACCCGCTCGCCTACGAATTGCGGCATGTTCTGGAACACCGAGGCGCCGACGCCGGCGACGGTCAGCAGCACCATCAAGCTCAGGACGGCGCGGCCGACCTCGAGCAGGACGATCTTGTAAAGCGCGATGACGTCGGTCTCGGTGTCCATTGGCCAGGCTTCCGGCTTCTCCAGGAACATCGACAGGAACATGCCGAGATCGATGATCGCATCCTTGGCGTAGAAGACGGTGAACACCAGTATGGCAACGAACGAGGCAAAGAGCGCTGTCTCCCGCGAATGGGGCAGCTTGCCCTGTTCGATGGTGTCGCGGATCTTCTTTTCCGTCGCCTCTTCGGTTTTCGAATCCTTGTCGACCGCGTCAGCCATGGCGCGGTCCTAGGCGGCGTCTTGGGTCGAGGGGAGTTCGAAGGCGCCTTCGCGCGACAGCCGGATCGTCGTCGTAACGATCGTCTTGCGGGCCGCCATGATATCGGCGAGGGGGATCCCGTCCGAGCCCTGCCCGAGCTCGGCTTCGATCATGCGCCGCGAGCGGGCGCCGATGGCCGACAGCACCGATTCTGCAAGGGCGGCCGACGTGCCACGCAAGGCCAGCGTGACCAGCTCCGTCGACAGCCCGTCGAACAGCAGCACCCGCGCTTTCTGGGTGAGCAGCGGCAGATCGTCGAAAGCAAACAGCCGGGCTCGCACGCCGTCGAGATCAGGCGTGCCGGCGGCTTCCAGATCCTGCATCACCTCCTCGAGCAGCGGCTTGTCGAGTTCGTTGAGGACGCTGGCGACACGCGCCTGCCCGGCCGAGGTGTCTTTGGTCGAGGTTTCGGCCAGCACACTGGTGCGCAACCGGTTTTCGACGATCCTGGCGGCAGCGTCGGGAACATTGGCCATCGTCACCATGCGCTTGATGATTTCTCCACGCATCGGCTTGGTCAGTGTCAGCAGCACGCTCGCCGCCACCTGCGGCGCCAGCTTCGACAACACCATGGCCGCTGTCTGCGGATGCTCACCGGCCAGGAAGGCGCCAAGCCGCGCCGGCTCGAGCTTTTCGAGCTCGGGCCAGATCGGCGGCGGGCCTTCCGGTGCGACCTCGAATTTCCTGTCGCCCATGATCGCGCTCATCTCTTCGGGCGAGAGCGATTCGTTGAGGATGGTGTCCATCCTGTCGGCGGAATCGAGCAATCCCGCCCCTTCGGTGAATTCGGCCTCGAACTCAGCGACAATGCGCTCAAGATCGCTTTGCGGAATCGTCCGCAGCAGCCGGGCGCCCTCGATCAGGGCCTTCAGTTCTTCCTGCTTGAAGAATTTCAGCAGGCGGCTGGCCGACGGCTTGCCCATCGCCACAAGTATGGCGGCCGCCTTCTGCGCGCGGGTCAAGGTCACCGGCGTCGTCATGCCACTCGCCTCCGCTGCCACCGGCAAGCCCCGCAAACCATGTCTAGGCGCCCTTCGTGCCGGCGATGATTTCGGTCAGCCTGATGCCGAAGCGCGAAGGATCGCTTTCCAGAACGGTGATCTCGCCGCGCGCGATCTTTCGGCCGTTGACCACGACGTCGACAGGTTCGCCGATGCGGCGATTGAGCGCCACGGTCGACCCTTTTTGCAGCGCCATCAGATCGGAGACCGGCATCTCGGTGCTGCCGAGGATGATCTGGACATCGACGGGGATGTTCATGATCACGCTCGAATTGGCCGATGAGGCCGCCCTGAACGCCGCATCGGGACGTTGCTCCTCTTCATGCAGGACCCCGCGCAACTCTTCGATGGCACGGTCGAGTTGCTCGTCCGGCTGGTCGAGGTCGGCTTCCGCCTTGGTTTTGGCCATGATCGTCTCCAAATGCTCAGGCGCGTCCGGCGGCAGCCGGCATCAGCCCGTCGATAAAGTCCTGCCCGGCATCGTAAGGTTGCCTGATCCGGACGGTGTAATTCTGTCCCAGTTTGCCGAACTCGCATACGAACAGCGTCTTGCCCCGTGCGCTGAGACGCGCCTGGGACTGGGCCGTTTCCTCGAATTCGATGACGTCGCCGATTTCGAAACCGGCGAGGTCGCCGAGCGTCAGCCGCGCCAGCGGCATCGTGGCCTCGAGCGCCACGGTGGAGCGCATCACCTCTTCCGAAAAGCGGGCGCGCCAGCTGGGGCCGTGATCGTCGTCGCTGACAGGCACGGCTCCGTCGCGGCTGGCCAGCACGACGCGCTGCGGCATCGTCACCGTCACGGTGCCACTGTCGGCCGGCGTCGAGATGCCAAGCACGATGCGGATTGCCGCGCCATCGCGCAGCACGTACCGCTTCGCCTCGGTGCCCGACATTGCCCGCGGCGCGGGCAGGCGCAGGTCGAGCGAACGCTTTCCCGATCCGTTGAGGGCCTGTGCGACCTGCTGGAACACCATGGTCGAAACATCGATTTCGATTTGCGACAGATCGCGTTCGATCGGCGATGCCGGCAGATCCGGGTCGCCGCCGAACAGCGTGCAGACCATGATGGCGATCGCCGGAGCATCGATCACCAGGGTCATCGCATCGGAGGACGCCGACGAGCCGATCACGGTCATCGCAAACGTGTCGCCGGCACGCGAACGCGCCTCGGGAACGCGGCTGACCTCGATCGCTTTGAGATCGACGACGACCGGAACGCCAAACTCGCTGGTCAGGGTTTTCTGCAGCAGCGGCACGGCGCGTTCGGCCATGGCGCGGCCTGCGTCGATGACCTGCGCGGCCTCGCCGCTGTCGCCGACCAGACGCTCGATGATCAGCGAGCGCGCTTCCGCTGGACTGCCCAGGCTGGTCATGACAGTGCCGGGACCGATCTGTCGCGCATCGTTCAGGCGGCCTTCTTTTCGACGGTGCCGGTATTCATCGTGCTCTGCTCGACCGCGTCGATCGTCGGCCGTTCATAGGACGAGATGGTCTTGCGGCCGAACTCGATCGCCACCTGCGGCAGCGCGCCGTTCATGTAGGCCAACAGCGTCTGCTTGACGATGATATAGAGGCGGTTCTTCTTCTCGCGCACTGTCTTGATCTTGGTGGCGACCGGTCCGACCACCGAATAGGACAGGAAGATGCCGAGGAACGTTCCGACAAGTGCGGCACCAATCAAACCGCCGAGAATTTCCGGCGACTGGTCGAGCGCGCCCATCGCCTTGACCACGCCGAGCACGGCGGCGACGATGCCGAGCGCCGGTAGGCCATCGCCCACCGCCACCATCGCGTGATAGGCCTTCATCTTGTCGGACCTGATGGTCTGGATTTCTTCGTCCATCAGCGCCTCGATCTCGTGCGAGCGGGCATTGCCGATGATGATGATGCGGCAGTAGTCGCAGATGAAATGCGTCAGATCGTGGTTATGCAGCACGGTTGGGAACGCCTGGAAAATCGCCGACTCTTCCGGATTGTCGATATGCGCCTCGACCTCGCTGCGGGATTTCGAGCGCAGCTCGCGCATCAGCGAGTGCAGCACGCCGAGCGTTTCGAGATAGTCCTGTTCCTTCGGCACCGCCTGCTTGAAAGCTTCGAGAATGCCCTTGCCGGTATCCTTGACCGTCTTCATCGGATTGGCGACGAGGAAGGTGCCAAAAGCCGCACCACAGATGATCACTGCCTCCCAGGGCTGGATCAGCACGTGAAGATGGCCGCCCATGGCCATGAAGCCGCCAAGGACGCAGCCGAGCGTTACCACCAGTCCAATCAGAATGCCCACGACAGGTCCTTCCGCATTTCACATCAGGAGCTAGGGATAGCCCCCGTGCCTTGTGTGAGGCTTGAATCGAAGGCGTCGGAGACGATTCAGTTTCGCGCAAGGAAGTAGGGGTATTGTCCCGACATAGCTTCGGCCGGAGGCACCTCTTTGCTTAATACCTTTACCAGCTACCAGCTCATCACCAGGGACATTTCAAAGTCGATCGACAGGATCGAGCAGCAGCCCGTGGTTGATCGCGACACCAAGTATTATCTGGACAACATCACCAAGGTGAAATCGATCGACGATTTCGTCAAGAATGACCGTTTGTTCAAATATGCCATGAAGGCCTACGGGCTCGAGGACATGGCTTACGCCAAGGCCTTCATGGTCAAGGCACTCAAGGAAGGCGTCTCCGATCCCAACAGCTTCGCCAACAAGCTGACCGACAAGCGTTACGCCGAATTCGTCAGGGCCTTCAATTTCGCGGCCAACGGCACCAGTACGACTGTCTACAACAAGGCGCAGCAACTGGTGACCAGCAACTATGCGCTGCAAGTCCAGATCGGCGCCTCGCAGAAGGGGCTCCCTTACTACCAGAGCGAAACCGCCTACTACGTCACCAACATCGCCAAGGTTAAATCGGTCGACGACCTGATGGGCGACAGCCGCCTGCTGACATATGCGATGGCCGCTTTCGGACTCGACGCCGCAACCGAACCTGCCGCAACCGTCAAGGCGATGCTCGAAGGTGGCGTCAGCGATCCCGACAGTCCCGCCAACAAACTGCCCGACAAGAGCTACGCCAAATTCGTCGCAGCCTTCGACTTCGCCCAGTATGGCGATCAGACGACCATGCGCGACGATGTCCAGCAGGCGGTGCCGAAAGGATACATGGCCGGAGCCGGACTGACATTGGTCGAGCCAAGCGCGCAATATATCAAGGGCGAGGCCGATTATTACGCGGCAAACATTTCCAAGGTGACGTCGATCGACAACCTCATGGCGGACAAGCGCCTGCTCACCTTCGCCATGGCTTCCTACGGACTTGATGCGTCAACCGAAACGCCGCAGCAGATCCGCACAATGCTCGAGGGCGGCGTCAGCGACCCCGACAGCCCAGCAAACAAGCTGACGGATAAACGGTACGCCAACTTCGTCACGGCCTTCAACTTTGCCCAATATGGCGATCAGACAACGTCGCGCGACGAAGTGCAGAAAGACACGCCGAAAATCTATACGACGGAGTCGGCGCTTGGCCTGATCGCGCCGAATGCGGACTACATCAAGTCGGAGACCGCGTACTACCTTGCCAACGTCACGAACGTGAAATCCATCGACGACCTGATGGCCAACAGCCGATTGTACAACTACGTGCTCTCGGCCTACGGACTGGACCCGGCGACGGAAAGCAAGGACCTCATCCGCAACGTTCTTGCCGGTGGCATTCGCGACGCCGACAGCGTCGCCAACAAGATGACGAACAAGGCCTATGCCGGGCTGGCCGCCGCCTTCAACTTCGAACAATATGGCGAAGCGGCCACCACCATCAATCCGGCGCAGCAGCCGACCGTCGACAAATACATGCGCCAGACCCTCGAAGAGGATGCCGGCCAGACCAACCAGGGCGTGCGGCTGGCGCTTTATTTCGATCGCAAGGCCCCAACCATCACCAGTTGGTATGACGTGCTGGCCGACACTGCGCTTGCCAGTGTCGTGCGCACCGTGCTCGGCCTGCCCGATTCCTTCGCCACCGCCGATGTCGACAAGCAGGCGCAGCTGTTCGAGCAGAAACTCGACATTTCGGATTTCTCCGACCCCGAGAAACTCGGCAAGTTCCTGACGCGCTTCACCAGCATGTACGAGATCAACAACCCGACTTCATCGGCCGTCACCTCGGTCAGCGTGCTGTTTGCCCAGCCACTCACCGTCGGCATCTCCACCGACCTGATGATGGCCATGCAGAAACTGAGGTTCTGAGACCATCATGCGGGACAGCCTGTACGTCGCTCTTTCATCGCAGATCGCGCTCGAGCGGCGCCTCGACACCATCGCCGACAACGTCGCCAACGCCTCCACGATCGGCTTTCGCGCCACCGGCGTGAAGTTCGAGGACGTCGTCTCTGGCACCGGGCAGAAATCGGTGTCATTCGCCTCCCCGGGCAAGACCTACCTTTCCGGCGCCCACGGTGCCTTGAGCGAGACCGGAAATCCCTTCGATTTCGCCATCCAGGGCGATGCCTGGTTCGCCATAGAGACGCCGGTCGGCACCGTCATGACCCGCGACGGCCGTTTTTCAATGAACGAGAACGGCGAACTGATGTCGATCGAAGGCCACCCGGTGCTCGATGCCGGCGGCTCGCCGATCCAGCTTGACCCCCGCAACGGTCCGCCCAAGGCCGGGGCCGATGGTTCGTTGCGCCAGAACGATCAGCTTGTCGGATCGATCGGCCTCTACAATTTCGATCCAGGCGCGAACTTCGTCCGCTATGGCAATTCCGGCATTGTTCCGGCACGCACCCCGGAGCCTGTCACCGATCGCTCCGATATCGGCGTTGCCCAAGGTTTTCTCGAAGAGTCCAATGTCAATCCGGTGCTGGAGATCACCAGGTTGATCATGGTCCAGCGCGCCTTCGAGAACACCGCCGCCCTGATGCGCCAGACCGACTCGTCCACCGACGAGGCGATCAAGACGCTCGGCTCGAAATAGTCCATGTCGCTCGACCAGCCATCCCTGCGGGCACTCGAAAGACAACTCCAGCCGGCACCGGAAGACCGGCTTGCCGCCCTGGAACGGGTCTGGCGGCGTTTCGCCGACGCCGAGGCACTGCTCAAGCGCGGCGGCCGCGTCATCGAAGTCACGCCCACGCACTACAAGGTGCACGGCCTTTCCGGCTTCGCCAGGCTGGGTGACATCGTCGAGCAGCCCGGCCATGCCGGTGCGCGCCGCGGCGAGATCGTCAAGATCGGCCGCGACGAGGCCGTCGTGGCACCCTTCGAACGCAGCGCCGATTCCGGCATCGGTGATGCCGTGTTCCGCCGCGGTCCGCTTGTGGTGGCACCGCATGCCTCATGGCGCGGCCGCACCATCGACGCACTCACCAGGGCGATCGATGGCGGCCCGCCGCTCGCCCGGGGAGACGACACATCGCGCGTCGCCCAGACGACGCCGGGCGCCATGGCGCGGCAACGCGTCGGCACTGCCTTCATGACCGGCGTCAAGGTCATCGATATCTTCACGCCGCTCTGCTTCGGCCAGCGCCTCGGCATCTTTGCCGGCTCCGGCGTCGGCAAGTCGACGCTGCTCGCCATGCTCGCCGGAGCCGACGCATTCGATACCGTCGTGGTGGCGCTCATCGGCGAACGCGGCCGGGAAGTCCGTGAATTCCTCGAGGACACGATCGGCGACAGCATGGCCAAGACCATCGCCGTCGTCGCCACCAGCGACGAAAGCGCCATGATGCGCCGGCGTGCGCCGGACACCGCCATGCGCGTCGCCGAGCATTTTCGCGACCAGGGGCATCGCGTTTTGCTGGTGCTGGATTCGATCACCCGCTTCGCTCACGCCTTGCGTGAGGTGGCGACGGGAACCGGCGAGCCGCCGGTCGCCCGCGGTTATCCGGCCTCGGTGTTCACCGAATTGCCCAAGCTGCTCGAACGCGCCGGGCCGGGTACGGAGGGCAAGGGATCCATCACCGCCATCATTTCCGTACTGGTCGACGGCGACGATCACAACGACCCGGTCGCCGATTCCGTGCGCGGCATCCTCGACGGCCATGTCGTGCTCGACCGCACGATCGCCGAACAGGGTCGCTATCCCCCCGTCAACCCGCTGTCGTCCATATCGCGGTTGGCCGGAAAGGCCTGGAGCGTCGAACAGCGCGCGCTGGTGACAAGGCTGAAGTCGATGATCTCGCGCTTCGAGGACACACGCGATATCCGCTTGCTCGGGGCCTATCAGGGCGGCGTCGATGCCGAACTCGACATCGCCGTGCGCCAGGTGCCGCTGATCTATGAAGCGCTGACGCAAGGGCCGAAGGATCGCCCCTCAGCCGACCCGTTCTCCGATCTCGCCCGCCACCTCAAGAGCAAGCTGAACGCCGATGCCGGAGACTGAACGCGAATACACCGAGCGCATCCTGCGCGACATGATCGCCGAGGCCAATGCCGCGCAGCAGGCAGAGGCTGACACGGCGAGAAATGCCAAAGCAAAGGCCGCCCGTGCCATCGCGGCCAAAGCCGAGGCCGTTCTGGCCAGAGCCGTCAAGCCAATCCTGCCACGGGCTGGCAAAGCCGATCCTGATCTGGCCAGGCCCGTCGAACCCGCTCTGTCCCGGGCTCCCCAGGCGGTGGCTGCCGAGATGACGCAGGCCAGCCGGGAATCGCTGATCGACGGCCTGTTCCCGCGCGCCGAATGGCCGCAGCCGCCAAAGGCGCCGTTTCCCCGACTGGAGAAGAAGTCCGACCGACGCAGCGATTTCGTCATTGCCGCGCTCGGCATCGCGCTCGGCCTGATCTGCGCCCTGTTCCCCTGGTATATCTTCTTCAACCAGGACCAGTTTGGCGTCCAGGCGATGAAGTTCGGCGGCACAGGCTCTAATTCCGGGCGAGCGGGCGGCGGCGTGGTCGCCGAACGCAGCGCGCCGCTGACGGCAAAGGACGTTCCCGCGGCCAATCTCGATCTTCTTGCCACGGGGACGGTGCGGGATGATGCCGATCCCGCAGCCGCATCCGACGAGCAACCGTTTCCGGCCGACGCGGCGAAATTCCGCATGGTTCATGTCGCCAACGGCCGCGCCATGATCCAGGACGACGCTGGCCTCTGGATGGTCCAGCGCGGCTCGATACTGCCGGATTCCAGCAAGGTATCCTCCATCGAGCAGCGCAACGGCAAATGGGTCATGGTCACCAGTGCCGACCAGGTGATCGAACTGTCCCGATAAACGATCTCCGGCTTCCGGCCATCCGCAAGGCCCGCGCAAGACTGGCGGCCTAGTCTCTGGGTACCTGCTCGGAGATTCCCATGGAGCCCGTTTCCCTTTTCGACCTCGCCGCCAAGCAAGCGCAATGGCTGGCCGTGCGCCAGTCGGCCGTGGCCGGCAACATCGCCAATGCCAACACGCCGGGCTATACGGCAAACGACGTCGAGCCATTCGAAAAGGTGCTCGACCGCGCCGCCGTATCGCTGCAGGCCACCCAGGCCGGCCATCTCGGCAATGCAGCGACCAATGCCGGCTTCACCATTAAGCCGCAGGAAGATGACGGCGTTGTCATGCCGTCCAAGAACTCGGTCGTGCTGGAGGACCAGTTGCTGAAGGCCGGCGAGGTGCGCCGGTCCTTCGAGCTCAACACGGCGATCGTCAAGGCGTTCCATTCGATGATGATGATGGCGGTGAAGAGCTGACCATGGACGCGCTGACCGCAGCCCTCAAAGTCGCAGCATCCGGCCTCGGCGCCCAGTCGGAGCGCCTGCGCGTGGTTTCCGAAAACCTCGCCAACGCCCAGTCGACGGGCACCGCGCCCGGCTCCGACCCTTATCGCCGCAAGACCATCAGCTTCGTCTCCGAGCTCGACCGGGCCTCCGGCAGTTCAACGGTTGCAGTGAACTCGATCGATCGAGATCCCAGTGACTTTCCAGTCGAGTTCCAGCCCGGCAACGAGGCCGCCGACGAGAAGGGCTACGTCAAGATGCCCAACGTCAACGTGCTGATCGAAATGGCCGACATGACCGAGGCCAATCGCTCCTACGAGGCCAACCTTCAGGTGGTCAAGCAGGCCCGCGACCTGATTTCCATGACCATCGACCTGATGAGGAACCAATAATGATCAGCGGTATCGGAGCCCTTCAGTTCAAGCCGTCGATCGGCGGCGATGACGCGGCGACAAGCCTGCTCCAGGGCGGCGCGACACCGTCGGCCGGTGGCAATGTCGGCACCTCCTTTGCCGAGGCGCTGAGCCAGGCAGCCTCCAAGACCGTCGACACGATGCAGAATGCCGAGCAGGTATCGATGCAGGCGCTCAAGGGCGATGCCGACACCCGCCAGGTGGTCGACGCCGTGATGAGCGCGCAGCAGGCGCTTCAGACCGCCGTCGCGATACGCGACAAGGTGGTCTCCGCCTATCTCGAAGTCAGTCGAATGGGCATCTGAGGAATTCCGCCATGAAAGCACTCGCCATCGCCGCCACCGGCATGAATGCCCAGCAGACAAATCTGGAAGTCATCGCCAACAACATCGCCAACATCAACACCACCGGCTACAAGCGCGCCCGTGCCGAATTCTCCGACCTGCTCTATCAGGTCGACCGCACGCAAGGCGTGCCCAACCGCTCCAACGCCTCGCTGGTGCCGGAGGGCGTCTCGATCGGCCTCGGCGTCAAGACGACGGCGGTGCGCAACGTGCACACCCAGGGCGAACTGACCAGCACCGGCAACAGTTTCGACCTGGCGCTGACCGGCAGGGGCTGGTTCCAGATCGAGGGTGCCGACGGCGGCACGCTCTACAGCCGCGCCGGCGCTCTCAACACCAACGCCACCGGCCAGTTGGTGACGGTCGACGGCGCTGCGGTCATTCCGGCAATCAATGTTCCCGTTGATGCCGTCGAGGTCATCGTCAACAAGACCGGCCAGGTCTTCGCCCGCATCGACGGCCAGACCGACCTGCAGAACCTCGGTCAGCTTCAGATCGCCAATTTCGCCAACGAGGCCGGCCTGGCGCCGCTCGGCGACAATCTGTTCCAGGAAACCACGGCTTCGGGGCCCGCGAATGTCGGCGTGCCTGGCGATCCCGGTTTTGCCACCATCCAGCAGGGCTATCTCGAAGCCTCCAACGTCGACCCGGTCAAGGAAATCACCGAGCTGATCTCGGCGCAGCGCGCCTATGAGATGAACTCCAAGGTCATCCAGGCCGCCGACGACATGGCCTCCGTGGTCTCCAAGAACATCAGGTAACGCATGATGTCGACGCCCGGCCTGCTGTCTGCATTCCGCCGCACCGCGCTCGTCCTTGCGCTGGTGACCGGCACGATGCCGGCTTTTGCCCAGGAATCGGCCAACCAGTCGGCCACCCGGATCGCCAGCAATCAAGCTGGCGGCGAGGTGGTGCTTATTCCGAGCCGGGTTATCTATCCCGGCGAGACCATCAACCTGGCTGCCCTGAAACAGGTCACCCTTATCGTCGGCAAGCACAAGCCGGAGGCGGTCGCCACACGGGCCGAGGAACTGGATGGCAAGGTCGCCAAGCGCACCTTGCTGCCCGGCCGCTACATTCCCTCCGCCGCCATCCGCGAGGCCTGGCTGGTCGAACAGGGTGCCTCCGTGCAGATCTTCTTCATCGCCGGCGGCCTGACGATCTCGGCGACCGCCGTGACGCTGCAGCCAGGAGCCGCGGGCGACCTCGTCAAGGTTCGCAACATCGACAGCGGCGAAATCCTGTCCGGCACGGTGATGGCGGATGGAACCATCCAGGTCAGCGCTTCATGATGCGCGGGCTTACCTTGATCCTGGCAGCCGTGCTTGGCCTGCAGCCGGCGCTGGCCGACGGCCTGACGCCGAAGGCCAAGCGCGAGCTCGCCGCCAAGAATGGCGGCGTCTACAACGATCCCGAATATGATCCGGCCACCACCAGCCGCATGTTCCGGGTCTCGACCGGGCCGAGTTCGCTGCCGCCGGGCCAGGTCGCCTCGCGTATCAAGGACATCGCCCAGCTGCAGAGTTCGCGCGACAATCAGCTCGTCGGCTACGGCCTGGTCATCGGCCTTGCCGGATCGGGCGACAGCCTGCGCAACTCGCCATTCACCGAACAGTCGATCCGCGCGATGCTCGAAAACCTCGGCATCGCCACCGAAGGCGGCAGCGCGCGCGCCAAGAATGTCGCCGCCGTCATCGTCACCGCCAACATGCCGCCCTACGTGCAGTCGGGCGCCCGCATCGACATCGACGTCTCCTCGATGGGCGACGCGACCTCGCTTTCCGGCGGCACGCTGATCATGACGCCGCTGAAGGCGGCGGACGGCGAAATCTATGCCGTCGGCCAGGGCTCGGTCATCGTGTCCGGCTTTACCGCGCAAGGACAGGCCGAGCAGCTGACGCAAGGCGTGCCGACCGCCGGCCGCGTGCCCAACGGCGCCATCGTCGAGCGTGCCGTCCAAGCCGAATTCGACGATCAGGCGATCCTGACGCTGCAGCTGCGCAATCCCGATTTCTCGACCGCTATCCGCATCGCGGACGCCATCAACGACTACACCGGCCAGCGCTTCGGCATGCGGGTGGCGGCCGAGCGCGATTCGCGCACCGTCCAGATCAGAAGGCCGAAGGGTGTCTCGGCGGCGCGCTTCTATGCCGAAATCGAGAATTTGGTGGTCGAATCCGACACGCCGGCCCGTGTCGTGATCGACGAGCGCACCGGCACCATCGTCATCGGCAATGACGTCAAGATCTCAAGGGTCGCCATCAGCCACGGCACGCTCACCGTGCGCATCACCGAAGCGCCGCGCGTCGTGCAGCCCGAACCCTTCTCCAAGGGCGAGACCGCGATCGAACCGTTCACCGCCATCGACGCCAGCCGGCCCGACGCCCGCGTTGCCGTGCTTGACGGGCCCGATCTCCAGACCCTCGTTTCCGGCCTCAACCGCCTCGGCGTCAAGCCGGACGGCATCATCGCCATTCTGCAGGGCATCAAGTCGGCCGGGGCCCTGCAGGCCGACCTGGTTCTGCAATAGGCGATGCCGATGAAGCGCTCCTTCCCACGCCACGACAGACACCACAAAGCCGCGATCCTGCTTGCGACCGCTTTTCTCGCGGCTCTGCCCTTTGCCGGCGGCACCGCGCGCGGCGAGGAGACGGTCCGCCAGGTCCTGCCGGGAGCACAGGTGGCGGCGGCGCCGCAGCAATTGACACGGGAAAAGGCGCCGGACCAAAGCGAGATCGAGCGCTTCTGCTCAAACATCGCCGATGCCGCCCGCGACCGCCGCTATGTCCTGCAGGCGCAGGAACTGAAGCAGCTCCAGGCTGGCATTGACGAGCGCATGAAAGCTCTTGATGCAAAGAAAGCTGAATACGAGACCTGGCTGAAGCGGCGCGAGGTTTTCCTGGCCCGGGCCGAGGACGGCGTCGTCCAGATCTACGCCGGTATGAAACCCGACGCCGCCGCCGAGCGGCTGGCCATCGTCAACGCCGACCTGGCTGCGGCTATATTGATGAAGCTCGATTCACGCAAGGCGAGCGTCATCCTCAACGAAATGGACCAGAAGGCGGCGGCAACGCTCACCGGCATTATGGCCAGCGCAGCCCGAAGGGTAGATCCGTCATGATCCGGAAGATGCTTGTCCTGTGCGCGGTTACCATGCTGTCCGGTTGCGGAACCAACCTCAAGGAGGTCGGCAGAGAGCCGGCCCTGTCCCCGGT
>NZ_RZPW01000007.1:0-29024 GCF_003998455.1 Mesorhizobium sp. M7A.F.Ca.CA.001.08.2.1
TGCGGCAGCGGTGGGCATGGAACACCGGGTGGTCATGGCCATGGAGCGGATGGTGGTGCTCCAGGGGCTCGTCGTCGTCCTCTTTGAAAATCAGGAGCTCGGCGACATCGATACCGCGCTCCTTCACCAAGGCTAGGAGATCCCCGACGACGGCAGCCCCTTCCAGTTCGAGGCGATCGGGAGGCTCGGCTCCGGCCGCGAAAAAGATTACAGTCTTCATCTATCAGTTTCCTCTGTTCCGGCACGGCAACAGGCCGCCCTTGAAATTGGATCGGCTGAGTTCAGTGAAAGCGGAAAGGCCGCTGCCAAGATTTTTAGAGGATTGATTTCGCCGCCGGTGCTTCGGCCGCCAAACGGTGCTGGCGAGGAAAGGTCCCGGTCAGTCTTCGGCGTTCGGCGCGGCGCAAATGAAGAGGTAAGGACAGCGCGGGCAGCGGAAATCGTCCTTCCTTGGCTCGTAGAGCCCGTCCCGAATATCTGCGATCGCCGCCTCGCAGTCGTCCAGACGCTTGTCGAACTTCGCCTTTGTCTGGCCTATCTCAAGGACGGAGCCCAGGAGCAGGTAATGGTTCTCGACACGCGTCTGTGGGCCGAGCGTCTCTTCGACGGCTTTGAGAAGAAGGGTCGCTGACAGCCGATCCGCATCACCGGTCGATTGCCGCCCCGAACGGATTGTCTTGACAACGTGGTTGTCGCCGTCGCGAACGACGCGGTCCACCTCCAAGCCGACGATCTCGCCACCAATGGCCGTGGAGAGGCGGCCATTGGTGGCGGCCGCTCCAGCCGCCGATGCGTGCAACCGATCAAGCATCGACATGGTCAGCTTGCGATATGCAGCGCCAAACATGTGCTCTTCGAGCTCGCTTTCACGCCACGCCTGGTCAAAAATCGCAGCGGCTTCGGCGCGATCATATTCGACGCCTTCGCCAAGTTGGCGAACGAAGGCGATCACCTTTTGCACGCAGCCATGCGCGGCAAGATATGCGCCCGCCTTGGATCGCTGTGACAAGCCCAGGACGCGCGCGTAGAAGAAGCGGCGCGGACATTGGGCGTAGCGCTCCACATCATCTGCTGTCAGCTCATCAGGGGCAGCCGGAAGACGAATAGGGTGGTGGCTCGGCGGGGGCAATTTGCGGATCACACCGGCGGAAGAATGACCCGGGCCGACGGGAACCCGCTCGAGAAATTTTGATGGATTGGCCTTCCGGCCGTTTCGCATGGTCGGCCGATAGAGTCTGAGGTGCCTCTTTGCCCTCGACATGGCAACAAAGAGGACGCATTCCTCCTCCGCCTCGTGAGCGTCCTCCTCCTCGGGGCCTAGCATTCCGACCGGCGCGGGGCAGGCCGGCGGTCGGTTTGGTGCGGGAACCGCTCCAGCGTAAAGCCCCGGCAGGTGGACGGCCTCGAACTCCAGGCCCTTGGATGCGTGAACGGTCATAAGGCGCACCCCGTCCAGCCCGCTCAGTTCAGGCGGAAGCTGTCTGAGGTCGCGCTCGTCGGCAAGCATGATCATGTGGCGGATGCGATCAAGGGCGCGGCGGATCGGTGTTCCCTTACCGTGGAGGGGCATGGCGCGCAGCGCATCGAGGAGTTGGCGCACAGCGACCCGACGCAGGTCATCGGACGGCGACTGACCCGACAGAACCGCCCTTACATAGTCGCTTGTGTCAAAAAGAAACCGGCTAAGCGCTAGCCAGGGTGTCGTGCCTTGGGTGGTCCCTTGCAGGTGGCGGGCCAACATCATCAGTCCGGCAAGCCCGGCCGGTGAAATTTCCTTCAAGCTCTCTATTTTTCTGAGAAGATCGAGAACCCGCTGCTCGGTAGTGCGTGCGGCTCCAATGACCTTCAGCACGTCCTCCAGCGGGATGCGATATTCGGGAAGGCCAGCGATACGCACCAGGCCGGTGCCCGCGCTGTCGGAAATGATCGAAAGCAGGGAAAGCAGATCGCGAACCTCTGCGCGCTCAAAAAGCGGCCCGAGATAAAGAACGGGTATTCCCCGTGCCTCGAGCTCCTCCGCAACAGTGGCAAGCAAGCCGTTGCTTCTGGCAAGTACGGTCTGGGAGCGAAGCGAAACGCCTCTTGCCTCGAGCTCGCGGATTGACCCGGCAAGGACGTCCATCTCGGCCTGGGTGTCGGCGCATGGAAAAATGGATGGGCTCTCACCGATCGAACCGATTGCGGCATGCAGCGTGCTGGTGCCTGCGAAGGCGCTGACTTTCATGGTGGCGCCAAAGGCCGTGTAGGCCTCGACGATCTCTTCGCTTGAGCGGTAGTTCTCTTCCAGGCCGTCCCTTGCTCCCACGGAGTAGTCAGCTTCAAACCTGGCTATGTTTGCCGCGGATGCGCCACGGAACCGGTAGATGGACTGACGGGCGTCGCCTACGACCCACAGATTGCTGCCTTCTGCAACGATTTCCTTGACAAGCATCGCGCTGGCGCGGTTCACGTCCTGGTATTCGTCTATATGGACGTGGGTGAAGCGCTTGCGCATTCCCTCCCGAAAATCCTGGTCCGAGCGCATCAACAGTGTCGGTCGCATGATCAGATCGCCGTAGTCGACCGCCCGCTCCTTGATGAGCTGGTTTTGATAGTGCTCGTAGACCAGCGCTACTTCGCGCGCCTTCTCGGCAGCCACCATCTCGTCACCCGTCTGTGCCCTCTCGCGCATCTGTTCGGCAGCCCGAGCGTAGTCTTTCCAGGTCCACAATTCGTCCTTGGCGCGCGCGATCGCTCGCAATATGTCGCGAAGCACCAGCGCTGGCTCGAAGAGATTGAGGTAGTGCTTCAGATCAAGCGCTGGCAGGACCTCCTCAAGCATTGCCACGCCTTCACTAGCGTCGACGATCTTTGGATCGTTCGAGACACCGAAAAGCGCGTGGTGCTTGCGGATCGTGTCCAATCCGAAAGCATGAAATGTTCCGGTCCAGACATTGACGGCGCTTGAGCCTGCCACGCGCTGGACGCGTTCCGCCAGTTCCAGTGCTGCCCTGTTTGAGAACGTAAGAGCCAGGATATTCTCGGGTGGGACCTTGTCCGCGATCAGAGAGACGATCCTCGCGGTGAGGGTCTTGGTCTTCCCGGTTCCAGGTCCGGCCCCAAGTAGGAACGGCGACCCGCGATGATCGACCGCACGGGCCTGCGATTCATTGCAATTGTCGTTTGCGGGACTGACCGTCTCGGCAGTGGGCTGTACGTCAGGCAGGAGCAGGCCGTCGGCAAGCTGCTGCAGCGTAGTGTCATAGCGCACCTTGAGGTCTTCAGAGATGCGGCTTGCATTCATTCCTTGCAGAAATAGTCGTTTGGCGAGCGGTCGCGGCAAAATCAGCTCTCGTCCAAAACTGTTGGCCTGGGCCTCTCGGCGCTCCTTGATGCCATAGGTCTCAATGCGCTGGCTGGGATCCCCGCCATTCGCTTCTGAGCGGGGATAATAGCCCTTCTCAACACCATCATGGACTTTGAAGTGACCAATCTCATGGGCAATCACCTCGGCCAGCTCGTCATCGGCCAGGTCATTGCGCACGAATATGAATTTGAACTGACGATCGAGCGCGCCATGCGCACCGTCCAGCTCATGGTAGTCCGGTTCATGTGGTCGGATGGTGAGCCCGAGGTGTTTTGCCGCCCCGCGAGCAACTTCCATTGCTGTCAGAGAATCCGACAGTGAGGCGTCTTTCCTGAGCGCCCGAGCAAGTGCGCGAATTGCTGCAAACTGGTCCAATCAAGCTTCCAGGTGCGCGAGCCAAAACTGTTTGTCATCTGGACTGAGGTCCGAACGTAGGATCGCTTCGGCGAAGCTTACCTTCGCACCCGTGCGCCTGCCGGAAGGCGCGAAATAATCGGCCGCGGCGTTGATCTGACCCGATGCCAGATGTGACCAGACGTCCGCCATACTCGCGCCGGTGGCGTCTGCGAGCCAGGCAATCAACTTTCCCGGAATGGTGGTCTCGTCAATGCGGCCCCTGACAAGCTGACGCAGGATAATCAGATCGACGCGGCATCGTTCAGCCAATGCTAGTAGGTCATCAGTTGACAGTTTCTCGAACGGGTCGATGGCAGCAGGCATCGTCAGCTGCCAAAACCGCTCCAACAATATTGTATGCTCCGAAACTGTCTGCTGAACGGTAAGGATGTCGTCCGACAAATCGCTTCCATCCGAAGCGAACCATTCGGCGGCAAAGGCCAAAATCTCGGCGCGCAGTTGCGGGTTCTCGTTTGCGATCTGATTGATGCGGTCAGCGGTGGCGCCGTCCTCGAGCTCGAGGTGCACGCCGGCCAGTATGTCGTCAAGCTGATCCATAGGGATTGGGTTGCTGTTCATGGCCTCACTCTTTCCCGCGCCTTTGGCGTGGCGCGCTCTCCTCGCTCGCCCGGGCCTTCCGGCTCGCGCTCTTGATCAAGTATCGGACATTGCGGTCCGTGCAGCCCATCTGCTCGCCTGCTTCCTTCTCGGTCAGGCCAGCCTGATGAACGTAGAATATGGCCAGGCGCTCCTTTTCGGTGAGCAACTCGTAGATCTGGTTCAACATAGCCTTGGCTTCCGCCAAAGACATCGACCCACCTTTGGCCAGGCTCAGCGAATCCGCAGCCTCCTCGCCGGTCAGGTCGGAGCCCGGTTCGATCAGATCCTCGCGCGAGACCTCGGTATTCGTGCGAAGCCGAACGGCGGCCTTTGCAGTCAGATAAAGCCGCTCCGCACCGAGCTTGAAACTCATCTCGAAGATGTCGAGGCGGTCGGTTTCTATCAACTTCAAAGCCTTGTCCTTGACCAGATCGTCCACGCGCTCCCTGTCCAGGTTCGACATATCCCTTGTCATTGGAGCGCCGGCCCGCTGCAGCCTTGAGAAGAACGCAACGATCAGGGCATCATATTGCGCAGTAGGTCGGTTCGGCATGCAGTTTCGCATCAGGTAGACAAGCGTCTGAGGCCGCAGCTTGCCCGCCGCAGCCAGCGCAAACGCCTTTGGCAGCGGCCATTCAAGGACCGCCTCTATCTCGGCGGCCACCGCGTCCGGCCGGACGTAGCGCTCGCCTTGTTTGTTCGATCCCGCCAGTGGCTTCACCGGGCTCTCCCTTGGCAATCCAGTCATCTGGTACTCTTTGATCTGACGACGAATGAAAAAGTGGAAAGAGGAATTTTCACTTTTTCAAACCCCCGTTTCCGCCCCGGCCAACTTGAGTTCCGCCAAGGCCTGCCATCTTCGGTGATGTAGGCCCCCAGAAACAGGCTGTCTGAAACGATTCGACCTTGCAGCCAATTTTCACGAAATAAAGTTATTGAAAATGCACTCGTTTCGCCGGATCAATATTTTCCACGGAATATTTCAAGACTATAGCGCCGAATAATAGGCGGAGATTGTTTTTGAACCAGAAATAGGACCACGGTCCGGTCAGCTGCTTGCTATGGGTCAGGATGAGCACCACGAATTCTGAAGGCGGCAGACCGGACCTGCGCTCTGGGAGGGTATACGCCGACGAGGCTGCCAGGAGATGCGTCGATGTCGACGCGCGTCCTCACACTGGCCGGTGAAATCTTGGCGCTATTTTTCGACTGGCGCGGCCCGCTGAACGACACGGCTACCCCGCGATCCGCTGCCAGTGTATCAAGGCCCGATTTTGGCGCCCCAAGAGTCTGTATGCTCCCGCTTGTCGTCTTCGATACTTACACAAGATTGCAATATTATGCGGACATGCCGAAGCCGACGGTCACCGGAGTCTGCAAACAAGCTTTAAGCGGATTTTCGGTGACCCGAATTATTTTTAAAATTTTGCTTGACACCTTTTTTCGTCGTGTGTATGGTCGAATGATAGGAAATCCCTCTATTGTTATATTGACTCTTGGCGAGCAATAATATATATTATTGCTCGTAGTTCTGTTTGCGTTTTGCGACAGGCTGTGACCCAGCCCCACCGGTGAGTGGGAGAAAGAGAGAGATACAAGCAATGAGGAACCCGAAATTAGATGTCCAAGAAATTTAAGTTTGTAAACGAAGGCGCCAGGCGCGCTTTCATGGACCTTCCAAAAGATATTAGAATCAATTTTTCAGGCGAAATCCGGAGAGTTCAAGAGGGCGACGACCCACTCGACGACTTCAAGGTTCTCAAGGGTGAATGGAAGGGCGTTATCGAACTACGAGAAAACGGCTCGCCGGCGTACCGAGCCCTCTACTGCGCAAAGCACCTCGACACGGTTTACATCCTCCATTCCTTTACGAAGACCAGCGAAAAGGCTGATCGAAAGGAAATGGATACCGCACTTTCCCGCTATAAGGAGATGATGGCCCAGGTTCGGGATATAATCCAAGCCGAAGCCAAGGCGGCGAAAGACAAAACGTCTACCAAGAAATAGGAGACGAGAGCAAAGAGAGGCCGTTACGCGGCCTCTCTTTGTCTTTCTTCGACGCGGCAGACCACATGATGGCTACCGTCCAGCGCCGGCCTGAAGCGATACCCGAGTACTGCCAGATATCCAAAAAGCTTCTGGACCGAGAGCACGGCGACCTTACCACGGACAAGTTCGCTAACTCGTGACTGGGGGATGTTAAGCGCTGCGCCGATATGGGAGTTCTTCCATCCGCGCTCCTTGAAGATAGCGACGAGCGTGTTGACAAGATCCGACCGCAACGTCAAATCCGCAGCTTCCATCGGATCGTCCGTGATAGCATCGAAAATGTTGTCGTATTCGAGCTGTGTCATAGCGATAGTTCCAAATTTTAAAATTACAGAATTCTGTAAATAGGTCAAAATGGGGAAGCCGTCAAGTTCCACCCCCAGGCCGCCCGGCCTGGTGAAGGACGCGGGAAGCTCCCCGTCCACCATCAACTGGCGTGACGCCGGCGTCTTCGCCCTGTCAGGGCCAAGTCGTCGCACGATCTGACGGTTCGAATCTGCGCACTACCTTCATGTCGTTCGGCAGCGTGGATTCACTTAGAAGTTTGCCTCGGGGTGAACAGTCGTTAGACGACAGCGCCGCTCCCCACTTCCCACCAGGCTGCGAAACGCCGCCGCGCCACCGAGCTTCGGCGCGTTTTTCGGTTTTCGGTAGTGATACCGCGGCCAAGCCAATGAAGGACTTCTTGACGAACCAGGATCTGGCCGAGATCGTCGATGCAACCAGACGGAAGCAAATTTTGATGTGAGATATCGAGAATACCCCTCGCAACATGGCCTTCTGGCAGGAGGTCGAGCAATCGGTTGGCTAGGAAACGGTCACGACGGGCAAGCAACACGCAACCCAGTAACAAGAGTGGCAAGCTGCTATCGGAATGCGAGATCTTATCGAACGTCGCGCCCGCTACCTCAATATCTGCGTGTGCAGCAACCAGCACGGACTTTGACGCTGCGATAGGGGCTGGTTGGCGTAGAAGGTCGGCTAGCCCGACGGACGAAACGATATCTGGCTCAACAAAGGGGGAACCAGCCAAGGCATCAATGGCGTCCACATTCCGCCAGTCAAACGGACGTGACTCCGAAACTGCCCAAAGTGCTCGCCGCGCCCCAGCAGTCCCTTTGTTTGAAACGACTGTAAACGCTCGGACTCTCAAAAGACGGTCGGTGCTCGTTGAGCCGATATCGATCAGTTGGGTGCAAGTATCATCGTCGAGCTGATCGTAACTTCCGATCGCATCGATTGCCTCTCTTGCGATCGGATAAGATGGCGGTTCATCATGAAATGGTTCCGTGTTGGACCAGCCGTCGCGACAAATCTTGAGGAGAACATCGTAATGTCTGGGATGTTGGCGTTCTGAGAGAAGCCCTACCAAGGCACGCCTGACGCGGCTTCCCTTGTCATCGACTAACGCGAGAAGAGACGGGCCGAAAGGCGTTGACTCACGCGCACCGAGTGTCTCTAGGGCGAGTTGGCGCGCATCAGCAACACGCTGGTCCAGGGCAAATCGGACGAGGTCCCACTTCTCAGCATGGACTGCCAGCGAAACAGCATCAACGGCGTCAACCGGCGTAATTGATAGCTCAAGGGCTCTCTTGAGCGCGATATCGGGTGGTTCGCCGCTTGCTAACTCTATACGCGCAATTTGGTTGAGCAGGGTCGGCGAGGCTGACGGGATAGTATCGGACAAAAGCGTCAGCGCCGCACCAGTCGCGGGTTCCCATAGTTCGCCCTCTCTCTTCAGCAATCCGAAAATTTCCCGCTCGGCGAAAGGCAGTTGCGCCTTCACGTGATCGGCGATGGTACTATCTTTCGCAACGCTCCAAAGGTCGAAAGTGATGACGACGCGCTGTTGCGTCGTCAAACTTGGAATCGACAGGATCTCCGAAATCGATTCGGATGCGGCATTTGCAAGGCAAAAGCCAAGGGCGCTTCGCACCTCAGCATCGTCGTCTTGGGCAAGGATTCGCTCGGTGAGTTGCCGTAAGAAACCATTGTCCCATCGCGTTGCCGCCAGGCGCCAAGCTCGAGCTTCCCAGCCAAGGTGAGTCCCGCGTTGGACCACTGCTTCGACTTCATCTAGCGAGGCCGAACCAGGCGAAACGTGGATCGCATCACACCAATAGGGAAGCAGATCCTTTAGCAGAGCGTGATCGGAAAGCGCTTCCCAATGGCCATCGGCACGGATCGTATCGACATAGGCCGTGACCATCTCTTCGGGACCAAGATGACCATCTCCCGGATCAGAGTACCAATCTTCGGCCGCTGCATCGAGCTCGCCGTTTTGAATCCTTTCCGAAAGGGCATCGAGTTCGGCTCGCTGTTCGGGCCCGACCCTTAGAGTTGCAAAAGCCGCTGCAAGCACTTTTTCATATCGGGGAAGGTCGACTAAGGAGGCCGCCGCGATTGTCGAAGCATTGTGATAGTAGCCTCCGCTTGCCACTTGCATCGCAGCATCGAGAAAGGCGTCCGTCAGGTTTCCGCCAAGTTCAGAAATTCGGGTCGCAAAGTCCGCACCATAATTGTCATTTGTCTGTGCCAGAACCGTTCGTACGAACCGGGCGCATATGGCATGGCTGTACGGATTATCGCGGACAGCGGCTTTCCATTTCTCGTCAAAGGATGGCGAAGCCCATTCGTCATTAAACACCTGCCCCCCGACTTGAAAACCTGTCGTAAACCAACGCGCTAGGTTGCCAGGTTGGCAGTCCGCGCTGGCCACGGTTGAGGCGAGCGATAGCAACTCCGAAAACTGCGATGCCTGGTCGAGAAGACCTGCAGTCAACCACTGGTCCAGGATAGCTTGGGCAGATGGTGGACATTCGAAATGACCAGAGAATTCTTCCAGTCCCAACCTGGCAACCTGCGCAGCGGTTTCAATGGCCCAGTCTTTCCGATCGCCTTGGATGCGGGTTAAGCCGTCGATAAGAGCCTCAATGGTTGCCGCGGAACGCGCTGGATCGTTTTGCAGGAACGCCTCGAATCCGTCGCGCACAGACGGATGGGAAAAACTAATACTGTCTTGAGGTTGCCGGAGATGGCGTGCGGCTACCAGGAAGTTGGCCAGCGGTGTCAGACCTGCACTGTATCGTTCGTCCTGCTGGCGCATCTTGCGCTGCAGAATTGTCAACGTGGAGTGATCGACCTTTGATCGCGCCCGCAACAATGCCCATAGCACAGCAGCCCAACCGATCGTGTCCTGGACCAAGTCCTGCACCACGACCCCTTGAATGGCTTCCCGATGTGCGAGGGCGATCGCCCGATGCAGGAGCGCGCCATCATTCTCGTCCGGTTCTGGCCCCTTGGAAAGTTCGCCGAAGAAGCGATCAATCTCAAGCGGGGTCGTGAGGTTCTTCAGAACATGCGAGCGAAAGGACAAGCCTTTTGCCTGAAGTTGAGCGGGCAAAAAATCAATCCGTCGGTCGTAAATTTTCGCGAGTTGTCCGTCCTCGTAGCTAGCCGCGTCGAGTGTGACAGACCAATGCTCCAGCTCGTCTTCAGCCTTGCCCAATGCAAGCATATCGGTTCGACTGGTGACGATATAGCGGCAGTCTGGCCGAGCCTCTCGGAAAATGCGCGGCAGTTGGACAGTCCAAGGCTCATGTCCATGTTTGAGCCTGGATTGACCCCATGGATCATCGACATAGAACAGCGTTGGACCACTCTGCTGCGGTCTCAACTGCGCGGGATTGTCAGACAGGGACACAATGGCAAGGTGCGGTTGATCCTTGCGTGCCTCCTCGCAGAGTGCGAGCGCGGCCAGCGTCTTTCCCGCACCCGAAGGTCCCTTGATCAGGAGCGCGTTGGCCGACTGGAGCTTAGCGTACAACTCGCCCCAATTTGCCGGGCGCACATAGTGCTCCAGCCGGGCAGAGCTTGCTAGAAATCCTCCACAAGAGCGGATGAGTACCTCAATGTCATCGCGTGACCACGCGCATGGGCCAAGGCCGCGCATGCGCCTACCGGCTTCTTGCCTGAGCCTTGCCCGACATTCTGGCAATCGATCGTGAGGAACATGGAGGAAGCCCAGTAGTGTCTGGATCTTTTGTCCAATCACATAGTCCGTAGCGCCTGCCCAGATGGCGACGCGGCCGTCCGCCCCGTTTGGAAGATTCTGCCGAAGGTCCTGAGACATACGTCCCTGCTCCGGCCACTCCTCGATGTCTTCGACCCGCAAATTGAGAAGAGGGCCGCGGACTGCGGCCGTTGTGACGAGGAGGTAGCGATTGAGTGGGTTCTCCAGTTGTTCCCGCGCCGGTTTGCGCGCCTTGCCATGTTTAAGCAGCGCCTGAAAATCAGCGACGCTCCAAGGCTCGCCGGTCCTCCGTTTTACCTGAACGATCAGGGAGTAGCCGGGCATCCGGCTATGAGTTTCAGTAGTATCTGTACGTTCTGAGTCTAGAACGGCTTCGATATCCTCGTCATTCTCGGGTTCAAGGATGATTTGGGATGCCGACTTCCGAATGAGAAGCAAATCGAGTGCAGCGAGGATGGAGACGTCCAACTGATAGTCGAAGCCAGCAAGGGCAGCCCTGGCGCCTGATGAAGAACGCTGCGCAGGGAGTGGCGTGACTCCGGTCTCCTGTTTCATCCTACGATCGCCTGTATGTACGTAGCACGACATGATCGCACTGAACCAAGCCGGTTTGCTGGAAGCTGGTTGATCGAGCCCGCCGCTATATGGCGGATTGAAGTGCCCGATAAAGTGGCTGAGTGACCGCTCGCGTCGCCCTTACTCCACCATAGATCAGCGTAGCCAGTTTGCCGGAACAAACTTGATACCGTCGCGCCATTTTTCGGCGATCGAGCTGTGAAACCAGTCCTTAATAAGCTCAACATGGTCAGTCACTATGATCTGCATCCGAGGAGTGAGTTCCTCGGCAAAGTCAAACAGCAATCTAAACAAGCGCGCCACCGCCAGTTGGTCCTCGTCGTCTGTGCCCGCGATCTCTCCAATATCAGCTTCGCGCGGGTAGTGCGCCTGTGACGGTTGGTCCATCATCAGGAACGCTGGCACCGGGCGCTTGCGTGCTCTGAACAGCCGATGCAGTGCAAGGTGCGCAGCGATGTGATAGCCGACCCAGTTTTCACCACTGCCGATCTGCGTGAGGGGCAGAGGGCCATCGATGGTGTCGGCGACAACAGTCAGGTTTTTGCGGTCGAGGCGCAGGGCGTTTTCGCCGTGCTCTAGTTCAAGTGCTGCTGCGAACCGGGTTAGGTCACGGCTGATGAGACCAAGCGCGGTGGCCAAGCGTTCTTCCATCGCCTCCTGGTCAATCGCTTTGGCTAGTTCCTCGACTTCTGCCCCGGTGCGCGCAATTGCCAATCTAAGCCCGTCGTTGGACGTGACTGCCTGGACATTTTCAAGATAATAACCGATCCGACCGCGCACCCGTGCCCGTTCGGTGAATTGTGCCTGTTCGACACGCAGCCGCTCATTTTCAGAAATCCGCTGGCCAATGTCGCGCTGGACCGAGCGAAGCTCATCCTCCATGCGGTCGCGTTCCAGTTCCAGTTCTCTGAAGCGCCCTTGCAGGCGAGGGGTGTCGCGGCCAACGGCCTGTAGTTGCGACTCCAGTCCTCGCAACGATCGTTCAAGTTCCTCGACCGATGGAACGGGAGTCGCGAGATGGCTGTCACACAAGGGGCATAGGTCGTGGGCCGTGGCCTCGGACGATACCAGGCCAATAGCCGATAATCGGGCACGCTGTTCCGTGGCCTCGCGCTCGAATTCCGTGGCCTCGCGCTGCAGGCGTTGAAGATCATTGATGTCCTCTCGCACTCCTTGCAGCTGACTGCGAACCTCGCGACGACGTTCCTCGAGGTCTGATAAGTCGGCAGTGGGATCATCGACGATGGTTGTCGGTGAATTGTTATCGGCGGCGGCTGTTGCTAGCAGCGCGCGAAGCTCTGGAATCGAATCAGGGAGGACGTCGGCGACGATAAGGTTGTGTCGGCGTGCTTCAGTGGCCAGGTTGAGTGCTGTGCCTTTGGCCTCGTCCGACAACGCTCTGGCCTCGGCGAACTCGCGCTCAAGTTTGCGTAGCCGCGCCCGAGCTTCCTCATAACGCTTCAGTTTCAGAAAATGATCGTCCTCCATAGCGCCAAGAAAATAGGGCAGAGTGTCTTTGATGGCGGCCGGGACGTAGGGATCGCTCTGCCGGTGAAAGAGCAAGCGCGGATGGGCGATCTCGTATTGAAACTGCAAGGCAAAAAGAATGGCATGGCCAGCAGAGGCCTCGAGCGGCAATCGAGTTGCACTTGCTTCAGGTTGGTAGAGGTTCTCAGAAATGCCGAGCAGCTTGGAAAGATGGGAGCGCAGTCCATCAGCGGTAACGTTTTTCGACAACGACGCCGTGTCCGCAGGTAAGTCGTCGATTCCGCGTTGGATGTAGATCTCGTCGCTAACCTTCGCTGAACCTGTCGGGTTCCTGCGCGCGATCAGCACGCCTTCGCCGTCACGATCAAGGAGGATGGCGAACCATGAAACTGATTGGCGAATGATCCCTCTTGGAATTGTACACTCGTCGCGCCCCCAGCAATAGTCAACGATGTCGAGCAAGGCGGACTTTCCAGTTTTGGAGCCACCGGTGACAATGTTGAGGCAGCCCAGATTGAAGCGGACTTCTCGCCGTTCTCCCTCGTGGGAATATATTGCGATCGCGCGAAGTTGGACGCTCATGGTCGCACTCCCAAGGTTTGCAAAACGAAAGCCGTCGATGCTTGGTTGGCCAGCCAGCGGCCAATAAAACCCGCAGTGCGGCGAGCTGCCCGGGCGTCGTCAGTCGTGATCGCGGGTTTAGGAGTGAGTTTGAGCGCCCTGGATCCCAAGCCAACGCCCCTGCCTGTAACTGTCAACGCACTGTGCTGGGTCAAGAACAAAAGAGCTTCTCGCGTGATAGGACGCAATGCCATGACACGATCTGGTAACTCGGCCAGCATAGCGCCATGCTCGGCCGCCCATGTGGCGAAGGTGGTGTCCGACCGGACTGGAAGTGCAGCGCGCGCGCCTGGGTGCAAAGCAAGTGGAAGGACAAGAAAGGCCAGAGCGAATGGCAATGGCCCGCCTCGGCCAACATCGTATGCTGCCACGGTTCGACTAATCAGCTCGCCACAGAAGGCCGGGTTGAAGAGCGCAGCTTGCTCTGAGGGTCGATCTCGCCAAGGCTGGGACCAACGGGTCAGTGCCATCAATCATCCTTTCGGCAGAGTCTGACGAAGTCGCGATGCCAGCCGAGTCGGAGCTCGTTGGCCAGCATGTGGTGAGCCGACGTTGAGGAAGCGCTTGACAAGTGTTCGGAAGGGGAAACGCGCGTCAGTCTCGACCCAGTGGTAGACATCCTGTCCCGCCTGTCTAAGCATGGGAGAGTCGGGATCTGTTGTGCCATGTTCGTCGCACATTGCGTTGAACCGTGGCTCCCATTCCTCCAACAGGATCGTTTCGAAGCGCGATATTTCGCCGTCAAAAACGACATGTTCACGTGCCCAGCGTGAGCGCTGTGAGAATGCGCGATAGAAATCACGTTTGGCTGACTCTATCCGATTGCCGCCGATACCTATCGCCTTGAGCTGGCGAACAAACCCATAGGCTTCGTAAGCGGCAAGGTCTGCTTCCGGTGGTGCGGCGAATTCCTGGTCAGCAATCAGGGCATTTCGCTGCAACGTCTCCCTTATTTCATCGATACGATTCTCCATTTCTAAGATCGAGACGGTGCCTGGCGGATTTTCAACCAACGCTTGGCAGATTCGGGGCCACCACCATCCTTCGAGCAGTTCCCGGGCACGCTCGGTGCTTCCGCGCGGAACGGCCATTTTAAGCTGATCTTCAATAATTGGATCAAGCTCAGTAAGCAAAGGCTGTGCGTCTAGAACCTGAACCGCACTCAGCAATGATGCTCGCATTCGAGGGGTCAAGCTGAGAAAGGCCTTGAATGCAGGTTGCAGCGCCTGATTTTCTGAACTTTCCGCCGCCGCCGTCAAGAGTTCAGCAGCAGTGCGCGCATTGTCGACGCTCGGCTCACCGGTGCCGCGATGGGGCCGAAGCAACCAAGTCGCGTCATCCGGTCGAGCCAGTCCAGTCGTCACTAGTACTAAACGGGTACGGTTCGGTAGATTTGGATCCTCAAGTGCTAGCTGGCTCCAAATTCGCAGCGTCTTCCAAAGGTCAGGGGAGAGATCACCTAGATTGGCAGTACGGCGAAGATGATGTTTGGTCTGGAGGAGCTCTCGGGCCTCCCCGTCCGTCTCGAACGAGACATCATCCAGACGCTCAACTGCAACTTCAATGCCCGCGTCACCATAGGCATGGCGAAGACATAAGGCGAGCGCAAGACGCGCCTGGTATAAATACCCAGCAGCAGATGGGGCTGCTGAAAACACTGTTCCAGAAGTGGTCAACTAAATTCCCCCGAATTGAAAAATAGCTATTCCTTCCGCTGGCGCAATGGTTGCAATTGATTCCCCTCAATTGTTTTCGACGCCCAGGATGGCGAAAATGTCGGACGCACCATGGCTGGGGCGACCACAAGGAACGCGGTATCTTTTCGTGAGGGCGATCACCAGCGCTTATTTGGTCAAAAGGCTGTAGTTTCGAAGGCGTGCATTTGGCGTAAAGCTGGCTAGATGGGGGAGTAGGAAATAGATGCTACTGCGCAACAGCGTTCATGCTTTGTGCTCCGAAAGTCGCATAAAGGGCAGTCTGGTATGCCTTCCAGAATTATCTGTCGTTGTGAGACTCCAAGTCCAGAATAATCTGTCGTCGTCCTGACTGCTAAGTGGCTCATATTCCACCCTTTTAGCCAGAAGAGGTTACCAATGCCCTTCGGTCAACAGGTGCCCCAACGACAATTAATTCCGAACTGGCGCTAAGGGGCTGTCTTCATTAAGCCTTTTGCGGCCCTGATTGGTAACCTGAGGCCACCCACCACGCGGATTGGTAGCCCACAGGAATAGGTTTGGTAACCCTTATCGAGTGAGGGCCGCTCGTACCTTTCGGCGGGTTCGTTTCAGTTCTAAGCCCGGCTTAATTCTGGACAACGACAGATAATTCTGGACGGCACAGTGGAACTCAACGCGTTGTAAGGATGGCATAGAGAAGCAGTAGCCCCTTCTCTAGTCTCGCTACGGGAAAAATTCTGGAAAATGGGTCTGCTTGGCTGGACGCAGAACGTTGTGATTATTCAGCCGGCATTCCTGAAGCTTCTCGAACACAAACAGCTTGCCTTCGCGCACGCTATCTTCGAGCGACTTCGCCTTCGCCAGATGCGCCGCAATCGCGCTGGCCAGCATGCAACCCGTCCCGCGCATCGATGCGTTGAGGCGTCGGGTGGCAAAGCGGACCGGTTCACGATCGGGGCGCAGCAGAATATCGGTCGATCGAGGCCCCGATGCGTGGCCGCCCTTGATCAGCAAGGCGTCAAACCCGACCGCCAGCAATTCTTGGCCTTGCAGCACCGCGCCGTCCTCATCCATCGCCAATTCTGAGCCAACAAGGAGCGCCAACTCGATGAGATTGGGAGTGACCAGACGGCAAAGCGGCATCAAATCGCGCTTCATGGCAGCGATAGCGCCTGCTTCCAGAAGTGCGCGGCCTGAGGTGGAGGCCAGCACAGGGTCGAGTACTGCCGGCACTTGCGGAAATTTGCGCAGCACTGCGGCAACGGCAACAATGATCTTGGCAGTCGCCAGCATGCCGATCTTGATTGTGGCTACGTCGTTGGCCTGTAGCGCGGCACACATCTGATTGGCCACCATGCTGGGTGGCGAATGATGGATTTCGATCACGGCGTCGTGCGTTTGCACCGTTAGCGCTGTGACGGCGAGACAGGTGCGCACGCCAACGGCAGAGATCGTCTCGATGTCGCGTGCTATTCCAGCACCCCCGCTGGAATCTGATCCGCCAACGACAAGCACATGCGGTTCTCGTCTCATCGCCATCGGTCCGTCTTTTCGATCCATTCTCGCGTGCGCGCTTCGGGGTCGAAGCTCAACGTGATGTCCGTGACCACTGCGGCGCTGTTGGCGCCGGCCTCAAAGACGCCGTCGAGGCGGTCGGGGTTGAGGCCGCCGATGGCGACCAATGGGATCGGCGCCACCCGCCGCTTCCACTCGCTGATCCGCTCTAGCCCTTGCGGCGCCCACTTCATTTTCTTCAAAGTGGTGGGATAGATCGGACCGAGCGCGACATAGTCGGGCTCGGCAAACATGGCCGTTTCCAGCTCGACATGATCATGCGTGCTCAATCCGAGCCTGACGCCCGCTGCCCGTATCCTCGAGAGGTCGGCCGTTTGCAAATCCTCCTGGCCCAGATGCACGAAATCGCAGCCTTCCTCGATTGCCAGGCGCCAATGATCGTTGATGATGAGCTGGCTTTTGTGTTGGACACACCAGGCCTTCGACTTGCGGATCTCCGCGCGCAGCCCGGTTTCATCCATGGTTTTGATGCGAAGCTGAATCAGCTTGACGCCGAGCGGCGCCAACCTTTCGATCCAGGCGGCGCTGTCGACGATCAGGTAGAAGGGATCGAGCTTCATGAAAAAACGGCCCTGCCGACCATCGGCGTCGATGGCACGGCGACGTCGCGCGGTTCGAGCATTCCCGAACTGAACGCCTCACGACCGGCGTCGACCGCCTTACCGAAAGCACGCGCCATGCCGACCGGATCTGCCGCCTTGGCGACCGCTGTGTTCAGGAGCACGGCGTCAAAGCCGAGTTCCATGACGGTGGCCGCGTGCGACGGCCGTCCGAGCCCCGCATCCACAATCAGCGGGACGCCAGGGAAATATCCGCGCATCGAGCGCAGCGCCGTCATGTTGACCGGTCCCAAGGCGGAACCGATCGGTGCGCACCACGGCATCAGGACCTTGCAGCCCGCTTCCAGCAGCCGCTCGGCGACAACGAGATCGTCGGTGGTATAGGGGAATACCGCAAAGCCGTCCTCGCACAGGATGCGGGCGGCTTCAACCAGACCGAACACATCCGGCTGTAGCGTGTCGTGATTGCCGATCACTTCGAGCTTGATCCAGTTGGTGCCGAAGACCTCGCGCGCCATTTTCGCGGTGGTGACGGCTTCCTTGACGGAGAGGCAGCCGGCGGTATTGGGCAGGGTTCTGGCGCCCAGCGAGCGGATCAACGACCAGAATTGTTCGCCGGCCCTACCGCCCGCCATCTCACGCCGCAACGAGACGGTCACCACCGACGTGCCCGATGCCTTGACTGCATCGGCAAGGATGGCCGGCGAAGGATACTGAGCCGTGCCGAGAAGCAGGCGCGACGAAAGCTCGGTTCCATAAAGCTCCAACATGCTAGCCGCCCTGCATGGGCGAGAGGATTTCGATCCGGTCGCCGTCGCTCAACTGGAACTCCGCGCGGTTGGCTTTGTGCACGAGGTCGCTGTTGACGGCGGTGGCGAGCCAATCGCCCTCATAGTCGAGCGCGGCAAGCAACTCGGCCAGCGTGGTGGCGGCAATCTCACGCGCCTCGCCGTTGACCATCAGTTTCATGAGCATGCTCCTTGGTTCTGTCTTGACTGAAAACCAGGTCGGCAGCCTGGCGCGCCATGGCGGGGGCGAGGAGAAAACCGTGACGATAAAAACCGTTGATCGCGATGATCTCACCGTCTGTTTCGACGCGTGGCAAATTGTCGGGAAATGCCGGACGGACACCCACACCGGTTTCAACGATCTCGGCCTCACCAAAGGCCGGATGGAGGGCATGGGCGGCACCCAGAAGCTCCATCATGGAACGCGCCGTCACCGGTCCGGCGCTCTGGCTTTCAATCATTGTCGCTCCGATCATGAAGCGGTGGTCGGTGCGCGGCACGGCATAAAGCGGAAAGCGTGGATGAAGCAAACGGACCGGCCGCGACAGCGAGACATCAGGCGTGCGCAGGATCAGCATTTCGCCGCGAACACCGCGCAGCCTGTCATCGGCCGCTGCCATTCCCATGCAGTCTATCCGACGGGCGAAACCCGAAATAGGCCGGGCGTCGCAGCCGAAGTGGAATTTGACACCCATGGTCGCCAGCTTTTCATGAAGTGCGGCGATTGCCTGGCGCGGGTCGAGATGAGCCTCATCGGGAAACAGCAATCCGCGCCGGAACCGGCCGGCGAGGTCGGGCTCCAGGACCGCGATTTCGTCGTCATCGACACGCCGATGCCCCGACGTGCGAGTGGCGAACCGGTCAAGCTCGCCAGTATCACGCGGCGCGGCCAGGACCAGCGTTCCGGCCCGTGTCACCTGACCGGGCAGCGCGTCATCCCACCAGTCGGCGGCGTCGCGTCCGAGATCCAGCACCGGCTGCTCGGCGCTCTCACGCTCGCACCAGGGCGCCAGCATGCCGCCGGCGAACCACGACGCATTGCCGCCGAGGCCATGCCGTGTCTCCACAACGGTCACCGCGGCACCGCGGACGGCGAGCTCGAACGCCGCGGTGAGGCCGGCGACGCCGGCCCCTTTGACCAGAACCCTCATGACGGTTCCGGCGCCTCTGGCATGAGCGGTACGCCGGTCTCGTCAGCTGGCATGTAGAGATCGCCACCTTCGCGATATTTCGCCGCCATAGCCGCCATGCCCTCTTTCTGCGCCTCCGCGCGGATGTCATGGGAGATGCGCATCGAGCAGAATTTCGGTCCGCACATCGAACAAAAATGTGCCAGCTTGTGCGCCTCCTTGGGCAAGGTCTGGTCGTGGAAGGACCGTGCGGTTTCGGGGTCGAGCGACAGGTTGAACTGGTCCTCCCAGCGGAACTCGAAGCGCGCGCGCGAAAGGGCATCATCCCTGGTTTTCGCTGCCGGATGGCCCTTCGCCAGATCGGCTGCATGGGCGGCTATCTTGTAGGTGATCACGCCAATCTTGACGTCGTTGCGGTCGGGAAGGCCGAGATGCTCTTTCGGCGTGACGTAGCAAAGCATTGCGGTGCCGAACCAGCCTATCATGGCGGCACCTATCCCTGAGGTGATGTGGTCATAGCCGGGCGCGATGTCGGTCGTCAGCGGCCCCAACGTGTAGAACGGCGCCTCACCGCACACTGCGAGCTGCTTGTCCATGTTCTGCTTGATCTTGTGCATGGGGACATGGCCCGGGCCTTCGATCATCACCTGGCAGTCCTTTGCCCAGGCAATCTTGGTGAGTTCTCCAAGTGTTTCCAGTTCGGCGAATTGCGCCGCGTCGTTCGCATCGGCGATTGAACCGGGACGAAGGCCGTCGCCGAGCGAGAAGGAGACGTCATAGGCTCTGGCGATGTCGCAGATCTCCTCGAAATGCTCGTAGAGGAAGCTCTCCCGATGATGGTGCAGGCACCATTTGGCCATGATCGAGCCGCCGCGCGAGACGATGCCCGTGACCCGGTCGACGGTCAGCGGTATGTAGTGCAGCCGCACGCCGGCGTGGATGGTGAAATAGTCGACGCCTTGCTCGGCCTGCTCGATCAGCGTGTCGCGGTAGACCTCCCAGTTCAGGTCCTCGGCGATGCCGTTGACCTTTTCCAGCGCCTGATAGAGCGGCACCGTACCGATCGGCACCGGCGCATTGCGCACGATCCAGTCGCGGATGTTGTGGATGTTGCGGCCGGTCGACAGGTCCATCACCGTGTCCGCGCCCCAGCGGATCGCCCAGACCATTTTTTCGACCTCTTCGGCCATCGATGATGTGACAGCCGAGTTGCCGATGTTGGCGTTGATCTTGACCAGAAAATTGCGACCGATGATCATCGGCTCGCTCTCGGGATGATTGATGTTGGCGGGAATGATTGCGCGTCCGCGCGCCACCTCGTCGCGCACGAATTCGGGTGTGACGAAATCTGGGATCGCCGCGCCGAAGGCTTCGCCGTCGCGTTGCAGCTTGCCGCGCATCACCTCGCGGCCGAGATTCTCGCGGATGGCTACGAACTCCATTTCTGGCGTGATGATGCCGGCGCGCGCATAGGCAAGCTGGGTCACCGCCTTGCCCTGCTTGGCCTTGAGCGGCCGATTGCGTATCGCAAATTCCGGTGTCAGGCGCTCGCCGGTGGCGAATCCATTGTCTTCCGGCCGGACGTGGCGGCCGTCATAGGCTTCGACATCGCCACGCGCCGTGACCCATTCGTGGCGAAGCCGGGCAAGGCCTTTTTCGATGCTGGTTTCGACAGTCGGGTCCGTATAGGGGCCGGACGGATCATAGACGGTGACGGGCGGTTCACCCGCCGTCGGATGGACGGAGATTTCTCGCATCGGCACTTTGATGTGCGGATAGAGGACGCCGGACTTGTGGATTTTCCGTGAGGCGGGCAGCGGTCCCGTCGACACGGCTGGAGTGAGGGCATTCATCGTGAGGCTCCTTTGCTCATGCATTGGAGACCCAGTTCTGTGCCGGAAGGATGAAAAGACGCTTCTGTAGACCTGCTACAGCAGGACCTCGGGCGTAAACTCCCGCAAAGCGCTTGCACCGTCCCTACGCCAGTATGAACTGGATCAGGTTCAACGGGTCACTGCGCCGCGAAAGCCAGCAGTATCTCAGCCCCTTACCGGGACTCCCCTGGTGAATGCCTCAGGTTGAACGGGCTGACGCTATCTTGTCAAGCGCATTCGGGCGCCTTCGGCCGGTGGCGACGGCCGGCGGCCAGCCGGGCGGAGAGCTCGCGCATGCATCGGGGACAAGTCACGCCCCGTAGACCGTGGCCAAAGCCTCATTCGCTTCGTGAAGGATGGAGAAACTGTATTGGCCATGTGAGCGTATCGACCAAGTAGCTCAGGCGGTCACGGATGTGGTTATTCTGGTCGAAGGTGACGAACGGCCTTGGGGGTCACCTCCTTTAGGATTCAGAGGTTGGAAGACGGCTTCTCGCGATCTGGGCCATCGGGAAATACCTGTCTTCGGCTCAACCTCGACATGGCGTCCGATCGACCGCAGATATACAGCTATCTCGTTTATGAGATGATCGCGTTCGCCGTAGATTTCAGCAATCCTACGCAGCTGTGGCTCGACGGCCCTCCGTTGCGCTGGCGTGAAATCAGCATCGCCAAAGACGTATCCCAAGTTGCCAATCGCGCAAATGTTGCAGCCGGCGTCCACAACTGCTTGTACGAATGCCGGAATGTCTTTTTCTTGCATGGTCTTCATGTCGAACCTCTCGTGAATGGCGTGCTTGCGCCCCAATCTGCCTTTTCAGCGTGTCCTCTGGGCGGCGCAAGCCCTGAGCGTGATTGTGCACGGGCAACCTCGACTATCCCATCTGCCACGCTCTTTAGAATCGGTGGGGTCTGGTGATCGCAGGCTGGGCCACTCAAAAGCCTACAAGAAGAAAGTCATGGCGACCATTGCTCAAGATCGCAAGGGTGCGTGCAAGACCTTCCGTTGGCAGTCATGCACGCTCGCTCAGAGATAGTCCGGCCGCGGAAATTCTCCCTTATTCGTAAGAAAGCTCATTGAGCAACTGGGCATTGAGCAACTGGGTCTCACGTCGCGGGTCTCGTGTGCTTCACACCCCAAAAATAGCCGCCGTGGCAATTCTCGAAAAGTGCAGGCTACCTCGTTAAGGACACTGCGGATGATCGTTCGCGCTTGGCAAAAGCGAACGGATTAGTCTATGGCTCTCGGCAGGGGGGCGAGTTATGCGGCGGGTGCGAATCCTTCAAGTAGGCGATATTCACTATCCGGACTGGCATCCTTCCTCTAGCAACATCGATGCCAAGGATAGCAAGTTCGCTCCGAAAATAACGCAGAAGCTACGCGCGTCTTCGCTGCGTGCCGTCTTGACGAAACTTCGGCGGCTGACGACTTCGAAGCCCTTGGATTCGATCGCCTTCATGGGGGATTTCACGAGCCGTGGCGACAAGACCTTCATTGCTTCGGCATTCCAGCATTTCACGTTGCTCTGCCGCGCACAGGGACGCAGTTCAAAGGCGCTTCCGTTGATATTCGTACCGGGAAATCACGATGTGAACCGTGATGACGCGCGCGAACTTGGACCGACTGAGAAATTCAGCGAAATGGCGAGTTTAGCCGCCCGCTTGGGTTGGCAGACCGTTCCCGTGGACCAACCCGTGCACTTCAGACTTCCGACAGGATCCGCAGGCGCAAACTTCATCCTCGTCAACACAGCAATAGGCAGTTGGGAGCTTCAGAACCTTCCCGCGTTCCTTCGTGATCGTCTCGAGGCACTCAGTCCTTCTACAGAACCTGTAGATCTCGGCTCGCCGGACATCTCGGGACATTCGCCCGCGACACCTCCCAGCGATCCAGACAAGGAGGCGTCCGACGACGAGTATTACGGTCAGATGGACACGCCATACATCTCGCGTGAGATGCTTGCAGGCCTACAGGAATTGCTCCAGCAGCCCGACATGCGTTACGGCATCATGATCGGCCATCACAATCTGCTGCCACAAAAGACTCCGCGCATTACGCCATACGCGGAGATGCTCAACAGCGGATTTGTCAGAACTCAGCTGCTGCAGGGTAACAAGCCTATCGTATACCTGCATGGACACATACATGCTGATCCGGTCGAGATCGTCAACGATCCAAGGTTTCCGGACGGCAAATTGATCTGCATCTCAGCACCAGAGATACAATCAGGTTTCAATGAGCTCGTCTTCTTCACGACCGATCAGGGAGAGCTCGTCGGCATCCGACTTATACCCTACCGCACCAATGTCGCCGACGGGACGGTCATGGAAGGCGAACATTGCTTTATCTCGACCATGTCCAACGGCAAGGCCTTTCTTAACAACGACACGTTTGACCTGCTGCGCCGACTCCGCGACCATGCCACCAGGCGCGGGAATGGGTTACTCTTCTGGGACGAGATCACTGAGATTGCCGGCTCCGCCGAGCTCGGGCTAGATCTGGAAGACTCTCTTCTGATGCTCCAAGCGGCGCGCGCCGTCGAGATAGACGGCCTCACGAAGGCAAACTCGGCCTGGCGCATTAAGGTAAGGGACGAATAGCGATGCAGAATCCGTTCGGCCCGAACAGGATCGAGTACGAAAGCCGCCCGATACTGTGGTTCAGTCAGAAGTCGGCCTTGATTTCTGCCGCCGCCAAGCCGGTCTTCGTCGCAGGGACGAGAGGCAGTGGCAAGACCAGCATTCTTCGCTCGCTTTCCACAGTCCATATCCTCGAAGACAAAAGTCTCGCGGACCAAGTCGGCAAGCTCGGCTGGTATGGCGTCTTCTTCCAGCTCAATGAGACATTCTCGCCCCTAATCGACAACGCGGTTCTGAACCTCATTCCGGAGCGGATACGCTTCGACACGGCCGCCGTGATCCCGCGGCAATTCGTAATCTTCTCTCACTATCTGGAGCTGAAGATAGTCGAACGCCTGCTCGAGAGCATCGGCCAGCTCAGACGCGACGGCCACTTGAAATACCGGGCCTCCGAAGATAGGGACGTCGCCCTGGCACTGCATCGCGAAGTGCTGCACTTCATACCCCAACCTGCCCGTCTCGACTTCTTCAGCATCGATGAGCTGCGGGGTAGGATAACCCGGTACGTCGACGAATGCTTCAACGCGTTCTTCTTTGCCGCCGATGCCGTAGCGACCGGCTTCAGAGCGACAGACCCTGGCGCGATCATTAACAAGGTCGCGACCGCGATCACTCCACTTTTAAATGGCCCATCTTTCGCCGGTGACAGGGCGCCTTTCTTCAAGATCCTGATTGACGACTGTGAAGCACTGACACCGCTCCAACAGCAGTTCCTGAACACCTTGGTGAGGAAGACGCGGGGCAACGTGAAATGGGTCCTCGCCTACATCGGCGGTCTCTACGACACGATCCGGACGATCATACCCGGCCAGTCGCTCTCGAATGCTGACCGGGACGTCGAGAATCTTGATTCAGTCGATCCGAGGGAGTTCGCCACGCTGTGCGAGAACGTGTCGTCGCTTCGGCTGTACTATGCGCTTCCTGACCATCTGCGGAGTGATCTCGAGCGCAACGATGCGCTCAGCGCGTTTTCGCTCAAAAACCGGCTGGGGCGGCTTTCCGTCAATGACATCATCGAGCGGGTTATCATATCGGGTCATTCCGAGGGCAGAGAAGAGCTTGTGGCACTTGCTGATGCAGCACGTGAATTCCTCTCCGTGAATTTGAGGACGGCGGATCAGCAGCAATTCCTTCTTGATCGAAAAGCGCGCCCTTATGCCGAAGGGCTGGCGCTCGCGCTCATGAACCCGGAAATCAAGCGCCGGCCCATGAGCAAGGCGGATGCTTCAAATCTGAAGAGGTCGATCGCCCGGAAACAGGGATGGGCTTTTCTGAAAGCGTGCCAGATGCTGCGTCTCCATGACTACCCGTACGTAGGGCACCAGATCATCACATCATTGAGCGACGTCTGTATACGCGATTTCCTTGATATAATGGGAGAGATCTTCCGCCGCAGTGTTCCGAGTTCCAGTGATCCACGAAAACTGGTGGAATTCATCAACTCGGATTTACAGATTCATCTCGAACAGCAGAGACAGGCTGTGAACGCCGCCTCTCAACGGAAGCTTGATGGACTTCAGGCGCTTTCACATCCGTACGAAGAAGAGAGCGTGCGCATGGTGCGGGCGTTGGGTTACCTGACCGCTCGCCTCCAGACAGAGTTTGCCGAAGAAAATGCTCTAGGAACGACAGAGAGAGGCATTTTCAGGGTCGATCTAAAGGAAATGCGCTCGCTGGTGAACCGACTGGAGCAACCCAGCGGAAAACTGGACGAGGTCCTGCGTCGGGCGGAAAGGGATGGGTTTATCCGGGAGGTCTCCGCCGCCGGCAACTTTGAGGTGGACCGCGCCGACCCCGCATCGAAGGAGATGATGATCAGATTGCATCGGCGATTTGCACCTTACTTCGGGTTCTCCTATCGCGGCCCGTACGAAATCAACACAATCCCTGCGGCGCGGATGGTCGACCTGCTTTTTACCAGGCATCGGCTCCCAGAAGACTGGGCCGACTCGGTGTTTAAGGAGCTCGTCGCGCGGCCCGCACTCAAGACCGAATTCCAGCACTCGCTTTTCGAGAGCGATCTCGAATGACCGCTTCAACTGTCGAGTATCGAGTCTTCGGCCATCTGGCCGTCACCGAGAAGGCGAGAGATGCAGGTACCTGCGAAACGATGAAGGCAGATATCGCGATCGTCGCGCTTGGATGGGAAACGCGTTTCGCCGCGTTCGAAAACCATCTTGACCTGAAGGTCGGCAAGATCGTGGTTCTGGACTTTGCTCTGAAGGAAGCGAACGTCCCAGCCGTCGAAGAAAACCGGCGAAAGCTCATCGCTATGGGTACCCGATGGGGCGTCGAAGTGACTGTGATCACCCTCGAGCCTTCCATCGAGTATCAGAAGAACATCAATCTCCTCGATCACCTGCTCACTCAGATGGCCGCTTCATGTGGCTCATACGAAGGAAGCCTGCGGAAGGTTTTCGTCGAGTGCTCGACGATGCCGCGAATCTACATCCAATGGCTGATTGCGGTGGCATTCAAGAAAATGTCGATTCAGTCTCTCGAATTCGGGTACGCCGAAGGTATCTACGGGAACGCGATCGGCAAAGAGGATTTTTCCAGCGGCTTGGACCGATACGTCACCGTCCCTCATCTTCAAGGCAGCGGAGGAATGGGCGAAGAGAAAGTCCTGCTCGTGGGGATCGGAGGAGATGCAGACGTATTCTACGGATTGATCGATATCGTCAGTCCGGAACGGATCTCGCTCCTCGTCCCAAGAAGCGAGAAGAATGCGCATATCGATGCTTTGCTCGATCAACAGGTGGCCAAGGTACGTGAAACCCACCGGCTCGAAGATGGCGAAGTTCGCGACATCCAGGCTTTCGGGCTGATGGCCCACCTCGATGCTTTCGAGACGTATCTCGACGGGTTCGGCTCGCGTGCGGTGGTGAACGTTTTTGTCAGCGGCCCGAAGGTTCAGGCCATCGCTGCTGCCGTGCTCGCCTGCTCCGACAGCCGCGTCCATCTCAAGGCACGAATTCCCACCTCCTATGCCCATCGTGAAGTCTCAGCGAATGGGCGGTATCATATCTATAGGCTGATTGACCTGACATCCCCTGCCTGCAGCCTTCCCGGGACGTTCTGACACTATCTTGCATTCGAGTAGCATCATGGTCCCAGTAGCCGTTCCGCCAAGCCTTCAGCGCATGTTCGTGTCGCCCGATCCGGTCGATGGGGGACTAATTCCCACTTGGAAGCTGCTCTACATCAGATCAGGGGGAAATGCAGACTGGCAGAATTCCATAATTAGCGACTAGCTAAAACATATACTCAGGCGAGACTGTTCAGCATAGAAATAGTGAGCGCTCTCCAATATGTTAGGCTGCTGTCGCAGTAGCGCAACAAGCTCAGTCCTTGGATGGGTGGTATGAGGATGAGACGACTCAATGTGTACAGGCTCAGTCTTTTTATCGAGGCTCTCGTTTTTGTCGTAAGCGCGTTCGGTGCGACGTGGCTTACCAGCTTTGTGAACGCGCCATGGTGGGCATATGTGATTATAGCGGCCATCGCTATGGGCATGTTCGTAGCCGTGCGTCGGGTCCTTTCTGAGCCGCAACGTATGGGACTCTTGGCACACAACTCGGCAGCGACCTCTGCGTGAACCCAGGCGCCTTGAAAATGTGCCCGATGCGTCCGGATTTTTGGCGGTGATCTTCATCAAATGCGATGAGCTGCAATTTCTGGCGACGGCCACGCTAAGGGCGGGCCTCCAGCACCATGTTGAACGGTGTCTCCGCGGCGCGACGCAATCGCTTGAAGCCGCCGCCGGTCACAACCTTGCGCAGCCTCGCCTCACCGGCCTGGGCTCCAAGCGCGAGCCCGACTTCCTGCGACACGGATGCGGGCGTGCACACAAAAGTGGAAGCGGCATAGTAAACGCGGCCGACGGGATTGAGGTTCGCCGCCAGATGATCATGCGCGAACGGCTCGACGATCATCCACGTGCCGTCCGGCTTGAGCGATCCGTGGACATGGGTGGCGGCGCCCGTCGGGTCGCCCATGTCGTGAAGGCAATCGAAGAATGTGACGAGGTCATAGGTTCCGGGATAGCTCTTGGCGGCCGCCACGTCGAACCGCGTGTTAACGCCGACGCCGGCTACCTCGGCCGCCTTGCGGGCGCGCTCAATCGAAGGGGCATGATAGTCGAAGCCGACGAAGCGCGAATTGGGGAAGGCCTGTGCCATGAGCACGGTCGATGCACCATGACCGCATCCAACATCCGCGACGTCCACGCCGCGTTCGAGCTTCTCGACGACGCCCTCCAAGGCCGGCAGCCAGGAGTCGATCAGATTGGCATTGTAGCCTGGACGGAAGAACCGTTCCGTACCGCGAAACAGACACGCGCTATGATCGTGCCACCCGACGCCCTTGCCGGACTGGAATGCCTGCCTCACCTTTTCTTCATCGAGCCACAGCGCGGACAGGAACTCGAATGCGCCTGCCATGAAGGCCGGGCTGTCTTCATCAGCGAACACCAGCTCTTGCTCGGCGTTGAGATAGAATTTGTCGCTCGCTTCATCGTAGTCGACGTAACCCGCCGCCGCCTGCCCGGAAAGCCATTCCCTTACGAGGCGTTCCTGGGTGCCGGTGCGTGTCGAAAGTTCGGCGGCCGTCATCTTGCCGCCTTCGCGCAATGCCTTGAACAGGCCGAGTCTGTCCCCCAGCAGGACTCCCGCGCCCGTTGCGATCGCACCGAGATCGCCGACCATTTTCCCCAAGAATGCGTCCAACTTTTCCTGATTCGCTTCAGACATCTGAATCTCCCTTTGGGTTCAATCTCTCCAGGCGACGGAGCCGTGCTCGTCACGAGGCGCCTTGAGCATCAGATGCTCGAAGACATGCAGATATCCCCGGCAGCTCATCCGCGCTGCCGATCCTGCACCAGACCATATGGGTGACGACCGGCGCGGTGGTCGGGAATGACAGCCACCTCCATGCCGTTGAAAAGCAGGAAATCCGTCACTTTGCCCTCGTCGGTAACCGGCGGAGCCGGAGTGGTCGTCACCAGGGCAAGCCCTGTTGCAGCAGGTATCCTTGGGCAGCCTGTCAGAACATCGATGACTCCGGTTGTGGTGCCGGGGCGGGCGATCAGGGGCCAAGTGATTGTTCCGCGGCGGCTGTATGTTGTGGTAAGGTGATCATGCGAAATCTTGTTGGTCGGTCACGTGTTTTGCGGATGACCCGCATGTACTGTGCCAAATGAGAAAACCATTCAAACGCAATCCAGTAGATCTGACTGTATCCGACATTGTCGGAATTTGGACATCGCCGAACGCGAAGCGCTCGGGGCTTGTGACGATACTTGAGCGTGCTGCTTCGGAGGAGGGATGCGCCTCGAACCGGCCGCGAGGCCTTTTTCTGGCAACGGATATTCCGGCCGGGTTAGGCCGCGAGGAAAGCGACGGTGAATAAGAGGTAGAGGACCAACCGTTTTGAGCGGGTAGTTGCCGTGTTGCGCCCCCAGGCAAAGGCCAGCACCACGGAGCAGTATTTCTGGTGGCGATACTACATCGCCTTTAAGTGCCGGTTACCCGTTTTTACCCAGTTGGCCTGGTGCATTCAGAGCGAGGTCGTTGGAAACCGCTTATTGTGGCTATGAGCAAACTCGGGATGGAGGAGTGGACCCAAAAATTGGCAAAATGCCCCAGGGAGGATTACATGGGTCGCTCATTCCC
>NZ_RZPW01000800.1:0-2712 GCF_003998455.1 Mesorhizobium sp. M7A.F.Ca.CA.001.08.2.1
ATGATGGTCTGGCCACTTTCCTCGTCGGTCTTGACGCGGAAGGACGGATCCTCGGCGGCCAGGCGGTGAAGGGCGAGGCCCATCTTTTCCTGGTCGTTCTTGGTCTTCGGCTCGATGGCAATCTGGATGACCGGATCGGGGAATTCCATGCGCTCGAGAATGACCGGATGCAGCGGATCGCTCAGCGTGTCGCCGGTGGTCGTGTCCTTGAGACCGGCAAGAGCAACGATATCGCCGGCAAAAGCCTCTTCGACGTCGGCGCGCGAGTTCGCATGCATCTGCAGCATGCGGCCGATGCGCTCTTTCTTGCCCTTCACGGTGTTGTCGACCGAGATGCCCTTGGTGAGCCTGCCCGAATAGATGCGCGCAAAGGTCAGCGAACCGACGAACGGGTCGTTCATGATCTTGAAGGCGAGCATCGACAGCGGCTCGTTGTCGTCGGCATGACGCTCGATCTCGGCGTCGGTCTTGGCATCGACGCCCTTGATGGCGGGAACATCGGCCGGCGAAGGCAGATATTCGACGACGGCGTCGAGCAGCGGCTGCACGCCCTTGTTCTTGAAGGCCGAGCCACAGAACATCGGGTAGAACTTGACCGCGATGGTGCCCTTGCGGATCAGCGCGCGAATCTCGTCATTCGACGGCATCTTGCCTTCGAGGTAATTCTCAAGCGCCGTCTCGTCCATTTCGACGGCAGCCTCGATCATCTTCTCGCGGTATTCTTCGGCACGAGCCTTGAGGTCGTCCGGGATCTCGACGATATCCCAGGCAGCGCCCAGCGTCTCGTCGCGCCAGACCAGCGCGTTCATCTCGACGAGGTCGACAACGCCCTTGAACTCGGTCTCGGCACCAATCGGCAGCTGCATGACAACAGCATGCGCACCGAGGCGCGAGCCGATCATCTCGACCGAGCGATAGAAGTCGGCGCCGATCTTGTCCATCTTGTTGCAGAAGATCATGCGCGGAACGCGATACTTGTCGGCCTGGCGCCAGACGGTCTCGGTCTGCGGCTCAACACCGGCATTGGCATCGAGCAGTGCGATGGCGCCGTCGAGCACGCGCAGCGAACGCTCGACTTCGATGGTGAAGTCGACGTGGCCGGGGGTGTCGATGATGTTGAAGCGGTGCATCTTGCCGTCACGAGCCTTCCAGAAGGTCGTGGTCGCGGCGGACGTGATGGTGATGCCGCGCTCCTGCTCCTGCTCCATCCAATCCATGGTGGCAGCGCCGTCGTGGACTTCGCCGATCTTGTGCGACTTGCCCGTGTAGTAGAGGACGCGCTCGGTGGTCGTCGTCTTGCCGGCGTCAATATGCGCCATGATACCGAAATTGCGGTAGTCTTCGATTTTGTATTCGCGGGCCATCGTAGCTGCCTCTCAGTCTCGTTCGCGCTTTACCAGCGGTAGTGCGCGAAAGCGCGGTTGGCTTCAGCCATCTTGTGGGTGTCTTCACGCTTCTTGACAGCGGTGCCGCGGTTGTTGGCCGCGTCCATCAGCTCGCCGGAGAGGCGGTCGACCATCGTGGTCTCGTTGCGGTTGCGGGCCGCAGCAATCAGCCAGCGAATGGCCAATGCCTGGCGGCGCTCGGGGCGCACGTCGACCGGAACCTGGTAGGTGGCGCCGCCGACACGGCGCGAACGCACTTCCACATGCGGCGCGACATTGTCGAGCGCCTGATGGAAGACGGTGACCGGCTCCTGCTTGGTCTTCGACTGAACCTGGTCGAGCGCGCCGTAGACGATGGTCTCGGCGACCGACTTCTTACCGTCATACATGACGGCGTTCATGAACTTGGTGACGATCAGATCGCCGAACTTCGGGTCCGGATTGATCTCACGCTTTTCTGCACTGTGACGACGCGACATGGCTTTTGTCTCTCAATCTCATAGCCCGACGCACTCAAGGAGCGCCAAGGCCGGAAAATCTTATTTCGGACGCCCCTTACTTCGGGCGCTTGGCGCCGTACTTCGAACGGCGCTGCTTGCGGTTCTTCACACCCTGCGTGTCGAGCACGCCGCGGATGATGTGGTAGCGAACGCCCGGAAGATCCTTGACGCGGCCGCCGCGGATCATCACCACGGAGTGTTCCTGAAGGTTGTGGCCTTCGCCGGGGATGTACCCGATCACTTCAAAACCATTGGTCAGGCGGATCTTGGCCACCTTGCGCAGCGCCGAGTTCGGCTTCTTCGGCGTCGTTGTATAGACGCGCGTGCAGACGCCCCGCTTCTGCGGGTTCTGCTGCATGGCCGGGACCTTGTTGCGCTTCACCGGCGCAATGCGCGGCTTGCGGATCAGCTGGTTGACGGTAGGCATTAAACCCTCTTGTCTCTCAATTCCGTGTCTCGCCCGGTCAGGGCCGCTCAAAGCGTCATTTCCATACGCAAATTCGGGCCATAAACCGCGCCTCGCGGTCTTGCCCGAACAAAAGGCAGAGGAAGCGGAAGCCGCTTCGTGCACGCCGGAAATGTCTTTTCGCTCGTAAAACGAACCCTGTTTGAGGCAAACTCCAAAGCGTGTCGCTTCGGAAGGGAGAGCCTCACATCGGTTCTGACTGGGCGGCTTCTACCCGTAAGACCGCGGACCGTCAAGCCCGGAGCACCAAATATTGCGCGCCGACCAAGGCTTGGCAGCCATGCGAAAACCGGATGTAATTTTCTTTCGCATTTTTGCAAGAGCGAGGAAGAAAGTGACAAGCCTTCAGGCAAAGTGAGTG
>NZ_RZPW01000801.1:0-2709 GCF_003998455.1 Mesorhizobium sp. M7A.F.Ca.CA.001.08.2.1
TCGTCCGATCGTTTTGCGGTGCGCCGTATCTACTGCGTCGGCCGCAACTACGCGGCGCATGCCCGCGAATTCGGCAATGACGAGCGTGATCCGCCCTTCTTCTTCACCAAGCCGGCCGACGCGGTGGTCGATTCCGGCACCGCTATCCCCTACCCGCCGCTGACGGCCAATCTGCACCACGAGATCGAACTGGTGGCCGCGATCGGCAAAGCCGGCTTCCGCATTCCCCGCGACAAGGCGCTGGACCATGTCTGGGGCTACGGCGTCGGCATCGACCTCACCCGCCGCGACCTGCAGGACGAGGCCAAGAAGGCCGCCCGGCCCTGGGACTGGTCGAAGGCCTTCGACCGCTCCGCCCCTTGCAGCCCGTTGGTGCAAGCGCACGAATCCGGCCACCCACAGAAGGGCCGCATCTGGCTCGCCGTCAACGGCAAGGTCAGGCAGGATGCCGACCTCGCCGAACTGATCTGGCCGATACCGGATATCGTGTCGATCTGCAGCGAGGCGATGGAGCTCGAGCCCGGCGACCTGATCTTCACCGGTACGCCAGCAGGCGTCGGCGCGGTTGGCCCCGGCGACACGATGACCGGCGGCGTCGACGGCATCGGCACCATCGAAATAACCATCGGCCAGCCGAAGTGAGCGCATGAGCAAACTCGTCCTGCACAACTACTATCGCTCCTCCACCTCCTACCGGGTGCGGATCGCGCTGGAGATGAAGGGGCTGAGCTACGACTATATCCCGCATCATCTGCGCCATGGCGAGCACCTCGAACCAGCCTATCTCGCGGTCAATCCGCAAGGGCTGGTGCCGGCGCTGGTGCTCGGCGACGGCACGCTGCTGACGCAATCGCTGGCGATCATCGAATTCCTCGACGAGACCAGCCCGGAACCACCGCTATTGCCAGGGGATGCGGCCGGTCGGGCACGGGTCAGAATGCTGGCGCAGATGATCGCCTGCGACATCCACCCGGTGAACAATCTGCGCGTGCTGACCTCGCTGCGCACGCTGTTCGGCGCCGGCGACGAGGACGTCGTCAACTGGTTCCGCCACTGGGTGAACGAGGGCTTTCAGCCGCTTGAAAAGATCCTGGCCTTGTCGGCGGAGACCGGAACATTCTGCCATGGCGACGCGCCGGGTCTGGCTGACATCTGCCTCGCCGCACAGATTGCCAGCAATGCCCGCTTTGGCGTCGATCTGACGCCCTACCCGACGATCGCGCGCATCAACGCCGCCTGCATGGCGCTGCCGGCCTTCCAGAAAGCGGCGCCCCAGAACCAGATCGACGCGGAATAAGGCGTCATCTGCGTAGCGTCGGCACCGGAACAGTATGGCTGGCGGAATCGATTTTCGCTTGACCGGATAGGGAATCGGCTATCGTTTCCCGCAGGCCGTGTGAAAGGTGGTGTTGCCGATGAAAGCCGTCGTCTTCGAGAAATTCGGCGAAGCGCCGAGGATCCAGACCGTTCCTGATCCGAAGCCGGCAGCCGATGGCGTCGTCATCAAGGTCGAGGCGACCGGTCTGTGCCGCAGCGACTGGCATGGCTGGATGGGTCATGACGAAGGCATCACGCTGCCGCACGTGCCGGGCCACGAACTTGCCGGCATCGTCGTCGCCGCGGGCAAGCAGGTCACGCGCTGGAAGGCCGGCGAGCGCGTCACAGTGCCCTTCGCCGTCGGCTGCGGCCGCTGCTTCGAGTGTAATTCGGGCAATCACCAGGTCTGCGAGCACCAGACACAGCCTGGCTTCACCGGCTGGGGCTCGTTTGCCGAATATGTCGCCATCGAACATGCCGACACCAATCTTGTGCGCCTGCCCGACGAGATGGAATTCGCCACCGCCGCCAGCCTCGGCTGCCGCTTCGTCACTTCGTTTCGAGCCATTGTCGACCAGGGCCGGGTGAAGCCGGGCGAATGGGTCGCGGTGCATGGCTGCGGCGGCGTCGGCCTGTCGGCGATTATGATTGCCAGCGCCATGGGCGCCAATGTCATCGCCATCGATCTCACCGACGAGAAACTGGATTTCGCCAAAAAGATCGGCGCCGTCGCCACCATCAATGCATCTACGACGCCGAACGTGGTCAAGGCGGTCAAGCAGATCACCAATGGCGGCGCGCATATGTCGATGGACGCGCTCGGCCACCCGACCACCTCGTTCAACTCGATCGCCAATCTGCGTCGGCGCGGCCGCCATGTGCAGGTCGGCCTGATGTTGGGCGAACACGCCCGGCCGCAGGTGCCGATGGACAAGGTGATCGCCTTCGAACTCGAAATCCTCGGCAGTCACGGCATGCAGGCCTATCGCTACCCCGCGATGATGGAGATGATCCGCCACGGCAAGCTGAAGCCCGAACTGCTCGTCGGCAAGAAGATCAGCCTCGACGAGGCGCCCGCAGCCTTGATGGCGATGGGCGGCTTCGAGGGCATCGGCATTGGGGTGGTGACGAAGTTTTAGGCGAGGACGGCACCGTCGTCAGGCGATCGCGCGTCGTGGCAATTCCTGCTTCGCGAATCGCTTGGCGCCTACGACGCAAAGCACCACGCCAAGCGTGACGACCACCATCAACGAACTGACCTGTTCGTGCAGCAGCGTCGCTGCCAGTGCCAGTCCGAAGAATGGCTGCAGCAGCTGCAACTGTCCGACCGCGGCGATGCCGCCTTGCGCCAGGCCGCGATACCAGAACACGAAGCCGATCAGCATGCTGAAC
>NZ_RZPW01000802.1:0-2702 GCF_003998455.1 Mesorhizobium sp. M7A.F.Ca.CA.001.08.2.1
TCATAGCAAAGGTGATGCATGCCGCCGGAGGGGTTCTTCTCCAGGAAGGCGGCGATCGGCGATCCCTCGCCCAAAGGCTCCAGAAGTTCGACCTTGGTGTTGCCGACATTGACGAACACCACCGTCACCCCGTGCTCCGGCAGTGCCTGCGGCGCCGTCACCTCCGCGCCGAGCGTGTTGCGGTAGGCCGCTACGGCAGCAGCCAGATCCGGCACGGCAAGCGCGACATGGTTCAGACGTCCGAGCATAGGTTTTCCCCAGGGCAGTATGGCAATAGGGCAGTATGGCAATAGGGGAAAAGCTGACCTGCCTCGTATCGAAATCCCTACTGCCCTACTCCCTTACTGCCCTACTCCCCTCAGCGAGTGACGAACACCGTCACCAGCGGCTTCTTGCCCCAGGCTTCGTTGGCGGCGCCGCGCACGGCGCGCCGCACTGCTTCCTGCACCAGGTCGAGGTCTTTTCGGCGCTGACGGGGGATCGAGTCCACCGCGCCGATTGCCGCATCGATCATCAGATCTTCCAGCGACTCGCCACGGCCATCGGCCTCGGCGACGCCGATGGCGACCAAATCGGGGTCGCCGGCAAGCTCATATTTGTCGTCCAACACGACATTGACCGCCACGTGGCCGGCAAAGGACAATTTGCGCCGGTCGCGGATGCCCATCGCCTGATCGGTGCCGATCAGTCTGCCATCCTTGTAGATACGGCCGAACGGCACCTGATCCATGATGGTGGCTGGGCCGGGAGCAAGCCTGAGCATGTCGCCGTCGCGCACCTGCGCCACCTGGCCGATGCCCGATGTCGACATCAGCGAGCCCTGCGCCACCAGATGTGCCGCCTCGCCATGCACGGGAACGCCGATCTGCGGGCGCACCCATTCATACATCTTGCGCAATTCGCTGCGCCGCGGATGGCCGGAGACATGCACCAGCGCATCGCCGTCCTCGATGATCTTGACGCCGAGGTCGATGAGACGGTTCTTGATCTCGAGGATCGCCTTCTCGTTGCCGGGAATCGTACGCGAGGAAAACACCACCGTGTCGCCTGCCGTCAGCGACACCGACTTCATCTCTTCGCGCGACAGCTTGGCCAGTGCGGCCAGCGGCTCGCCCTGGCTGCCCGTGCAGATGATGACCAGGTTTTCGCGCGGGATGAAACCAAAATCCTCCTCGGCGATGAACTCCGGCAGACCGTCCATGTAGCCGAGTTCGCCGGCCACATCGATGACCCGCTTCAGCGAACGGCCAAGCACCAGGCACTGGCGTCCGGCATCGCGCGCCGCTTTGGCGATCGAGACGATGCGTCCGACATTGGAGGAGAACGTAGTGACGGCGACACGGCCCTTGGCAGCCTGGATGACGCCCTTGAGGCCCTCGCCCACAGCCACTTCCGAAGGCGACTCGCCTTCGCGCAGCGCATTGGTCGAATCGCAGATCAGCGCCAGAACGCCCTTGTCGCCATAGGCGCGGAAACGCGCCTCGTCGGTCTTCGGCCCGATCGTCGGCTCCGGATCGATCTTCCAGTCACCGGTATGGATGACGGTGCCTGCCGGCGAGGTGATCGCCAGCGACATCGGCTCGGGAATCGAGTGCGCGACCGGAATGGCTTCGATCTCGAAGGGGCCGACGGTGAATTTCTCGCCCGCCCGGTAGATCGTGACCGGTATTTTCGGTGCGCCCTGCTCGCCTTGCCGCTTGGCTTCCAGCAGGCCGGCGCTGAACGGCGTCATCCAGACCGGCGCCTTCAGCTTCGGCCATGTGTCGAGCAGCGCGCCGTAATGGTCTTCATGCGCATGCGTGATGATGATGCCGCGCAGATTGGCGAGGTTCTCCTCGATGAAGCGTGTGTCGGGCAGCACCAGGTCGACGCCCGGCAGGCTGGCATCGGGGAAGGTCACTCCGACATCGATGACGATCCATTCGCGCGCGCTGGGCGGCCCGTAGCCGTAAAGAGCGAAGTTCATGCCGATCTCGCCGACGCCGCCGAGCGGCACGAAGACGAGTTCGGCGTTTTCCGCTTTCGCCATGATTTTTCCCTTCCTGGCCCTCAGGCCAAGCTCAAAAGCAATTCCGGGAAAAGTGTGTAACGGTTTTCCCACCGGAGTTGCGCAAAAACAAACAGTTAGAACCGTTCATGAACGGCCTATGCCCTGGCCGAAGCGACCGCGCCGAAATGCACATCGCCGGCGGCGATCGTCCGAACCGAACCTTCATCGTCGCGGATCACGAAACGGCAGTCCTCGTCAATGGTCTCAAACACCCCGCGCACCACATTACCGTCAATTCTGACGGCAACCTCGCCGCCGAGCCCCGCGGCACGATCGAGCCACCGTCGCCTGACGGCGGCAAGTCCGCGCCCCTCATCCCACAATCGGGCATTCTCGCTCCAGGCATCCGACAGCGCCAGGAACAGTGTTTCCGCATCGCATGCCGCGCCCAGCGCGCGCAAGGAAGTTGCGGGATACGGCAAATCCTCAGGGTATGCCACCACATTGACGCCGATGCCGACCGCCACTCCGAAACGGCCGCCCTCGAGGATTGCCGATTCCAGCAGGATGCCGGCCAGCTTGGCGCCGGAGGCAAGCACGTCGTTCGGCCATTTCAGCTCGAAACGGTTTTTTCCTTCGCTGCCACCGTCGAGGCCAATGGCGATCCGGCCCTTCGGCACCACGGCATCGAGTGCATCGGCCAGTGCCAGTC
>NZ_RZPW01000803.1:0-2701 GCF_003998455.1 Mesorhizobium sp. M7A.F.Ca.CA.001.08.2.1
GTCATGCCCGGCGTCGGCGGTACACTGCTGGTGCCGTCCGATCGCCGGCAATCCGACCTGGCGCGATTGGTGCTGTCGGTGGCCCCGTTCGTCGATGCCCGCGCCTATGGCCTGGCATCCGAACGCTGCGCGGTGGTCATGGTGACGGAGGTCGCCCGCCGTATCCCCGATGGCTTCGAGTTGCATGTCCGCGAGCTGTTCGACCTGACGCCGGCCGAAGCCCGCTTGGCGACGGAACTGGCGTCGGGACGCTCGCTGAAGGAGGTCGCGGCAGCGTCCAACATCACAGTAAAGACCGGCCGCACCTATCTCGAACGCATCTTCGCCAAGACCGAAACCCGCCAGCAGAGTGAACTGGTGGCGCTGCTCAAGAGCACCGAACCGCTCACCGGGCGCAGATGACGTACACACCCTTTAAATTGCGACGGAACTTCAGTGTCGTTTGCAAAGCGTCCATGAGCGGTCAATGTCCAATGTGAGCATCGAAACGGTCTCCGCCGTGATCGGCAAGGTCTACGAGGCAGCCTACGATCAGGAGCGTTGGTTCGACGCGATAAACAGCATGCGTGACCTGTTCGGCGGCTCGCGCTCCTGCATCGTGCGCATGAGTCCGCAAACCGCCGACGTGGTTGCCACCGACCACGATCCCGAATTTTCCTCGCAACAGTGCTTCGAGGCCCTCATGCGCGACCCGCTGGCCGCAGCCGCGGCCGCCTTGCCTGTCGGTAAGGTGACGCGTTGGCCGATGATGCTGGACGAGACGGCATTCCGGCGGCGTGAACTTTGGCAGGACTGGTTCAGGCCGCGCGACATGTATCACGGGCTGGTCTGCAACCTGCTTACCGCCAACGGCGCGCAATGGGTGCTCGATATCCATCGCGGATCCAGACAGGATATGTTCGGCGCCGATGAGATGGGATTGTTCCAGAAGATCGTGCCGCATGTGCTGCGTGCCGGGCAGATCGGCCAACAATTGGAGAGGACAGCGGCACTGGCATCCGCCTTTTCGCACCTGCCCTTCGGGGTGTTCGTGGTCAACGGCCATCAGCAGATCGCGCGGATGAACGAGGCCGCCGAAGAGATGTTGATGCGGCCGGACAGTCCGTTAAGATTGAGGGACGGGATGATCGTCGCTGCCAATGCCGAGGATGCGCAGTTGCTGCAACGTCTGGTGGTTGACGCCTGCACCTTGCCGGACGGCGCCATGCCGGGAACAGGCGGCACGCTGCTCATACCATCCCATCGCCAGCGGTCGGGCCTGGCGCGGCTGGTGCTTTCGGTGGCGCCCTTTGTCGATGCCCGCACCTACGGCCTGGCCTCGGAGCGCTGCGCGGTGATCATGGTGACCGAAGTCGCGCGCCGCAACACCGAGAGCTTCGAGTTGCATGTCCGCGAGCTGTTCGACCTGACGCCGGCCGAAGCCCGCCTGGCAACGGCATTGGCGTCGGGCCGGTCGCTGAAGGAAGCCGCCGACAGTTCGAACATCACCGTAAAAACCGGTCGCACCTATCTCGAACGGATATTCTCCAGGACCCGCACCCGCCAGCAGAGCGAACTGGTGGCGCTGCTCAAGAGCACCGAACCGCTCAGCGGGCGCAGGTAGAAACCTGATTTTCGGAACCCGACAGTCGGCATATGCCGACTGTCGGAGGCAAAGCATTGTGTGCAAGTTTCGACCCCGATTGCAGCGGCCTCGCTTGAGGAGGGGGCGCTGTCGATGCGGGGAAAGTCGATGTTCGAAACCGGACACGCCGTGGTGGCGGGGTTGCTTCCATTCGCCATTTCCTATGCGCTCGTGGCAATGCTGCCCGGCGCCAACTTCGCCGTCGTCACGCAAGCCGCGCTAACCGCTTCGCGCGCCACGGCTCTGTCTGCCGCCGCCGGTGTTGCCTTGGGCGCGAGTTCGCTGGCGACCGTCGTCGCGACCGGCGCCGGAGCGTTGCCGTCAGGGGGCTTTGCACACCAGATCGCCGCAAGCCTCTACGGCACGATGCTGGTCTTCATCGGCTGGAATTCGATGCGGCGGGCGCTGTCGATCAAGGTTGGCTTCGACGTGCCGAAGCCCGTTCCAATCACGCGATATTTTCGGCTGGGCTTTGTCACGGCAGTGGCAAACCCTGCAACTGCATTGTTCTTCGCGTCCTCCACGCTGAATCTGGATGCGCGCGGGGCAACGCACCTACCCCTGTCTGTGCTGGTTTTTGCCATAGCCATTGCCTGGTTTGGGCTGCTCGGCCTTTGTATCTCCCAACCGGTTGCGCAGCGATTTTACAGTCGTTTTCGAAAGCATGCGGACATCGCGCTGGGAGGAACCCTGGTGGCGCTCGGCTTCTCCGCATTTGGACATTGAGCGGCGGCTGTAGCCGCCCTCTTCTCATCCGCGGCTGGGCAGTTCCGCGCTCTTCAGCAAAGCGACAAGCTGGCTTTGTTGCCGCGTCCCGGTCTTGGCGAAGATCCGTTCGAGATAGGTGCGGCTGGTTTTGACGGTGACGTTGGAGCTTGCCGCTGCCTCCTTCAATGGCCGCCCTTGCGCGAGGGAGGCCGCCAGCCGCGCCTCTGCGGGCGTCAGGTCGAACAGGCCGGCAAGCAAGCTTGGCGACGGCACGGGGGCGCTGGCGCTCATCGCCGTCGCCGCAACCAGAATGTCAGCCCCGGAAAAGATCTCGTGCGCGGCACGGCGCAGCGGCAGGAGATGAATGAC